>NZ_AKIX01000092.1:0-24778 GCF_000282075.1 Brevibacillus sp. BC25 | reverse complement strand
AAGCCAGCCAACAGAACCGTCATCTCTGGTACATGTTGCTTGATTGCTTGCGCCAATGGCGGTACCTGCTCCGGATAACTCGCATCGTCCGAACAAATGACCGTGATCATCGCACCCGATGCCACCGCAGCTTCTGCCGCCTCTACAGGGGTAGCGAATGTTTGCTTGCGCCATACGTCAAAGCCGCCAACCGCAAAAAACTCTGATGCGAAATCTGCCCGTGCCTTATGCTTTGCCACCGGACCCATCGTCGCCAAGAATACGGTCGGTCTTTTGCCTGTTGTTATCAAGAAATCATCTGCCTGTATCCGCAAGGCTTCAAAGCGCTCGGATGCCCGGTGAATGTGGAGTGGCTGGATGATAGTCTCCACTGAATCTTCACGTCTCATGGCTTTAGCGATATCTCCCACAGTCGCTCCATGAAGGACTGCTTTTACTGCACGTGCCACGAGCTCGTCAGTATGTTTTGCCAACTCATCGAGCGCTGCGGGGACGAGAGTGGCGTTCTGTTTCAGTCGAAGGGATCGTGCTTCCGCTGCTCGCTCTTCGTGAATGCTCGGAAGACTCTCGGCCTTCAGTGGCTGCTCAGCCGTATTCGCATACATGTTCGTTCCAACCAAACGCTTTTTACGCATATCGATGCTCGTTGCTTTTTGATCCGCGATCTGGGCAATCAAGCCTTGTGGGAATCCTGCTTCTAATGCGCTCAGCATGCCGCCGTGCTCTTCTACCTGCTGGAACAGCTCCCATGCTTTTTTCGCTAATGCATCTGTGAGCCATTCAACGTACCAAGAACCTCCCGCAGGATCGATCACTTTTGCCAAATGCGCTTCTTCTTGCAAAATAATTTGCGTATTTCTGGCAATTCTTCTTGAAAACTCATTGGCAGGGCGGATCGCTTCGTCAAATGCGGATACATGCAGACTGTCTGCACCACCAATAACGGCTGAGAACGCTTCTGTCGTGGAACGCAGCATGTTGACATACGGATCGTAAATCGTCTTGGTCCAGGCCGAAGTTCTGGCGTGAATCGTCATTTTTTGGGCTTCCGTTGATCCGCCGTAAGCCGCCACGATGTTTGACCAGAGCATTCTTGCAGCACGCAGCTTCGCGATTTCCATGAAGACGTCTGAACCGATCGAATACGAGAACTGCATACGTGGTGCGATATCCTCTATGGAGAGCCCCCGCTCAAGCATCGCTTGCAAATAGTCGACTCCTGTGGCCAGTGAAAAAGCTAGTTCGGTTACTGCGTTTCCGCCGCCATCCTGATAAGGATTGCTTTGAACCAGAATCGTTTTCAGCGCTGGCGCATGATCTTTTGCCCATTTCGTCATGCTTGCCATGGTGTTATATGCTGTCTGCAAGGAACAAGGGAGCTTGCCCACTGTGAGCAGAACCGCTACAGGATCTTGCCCGATGCATCCGCGAAGCTCGGAGACTTGTTGGCCTGTCGCTTCAACATGTGCCAAAAGGAGTGAAAGAATGGGCAGGCCAAGCGCTCCCGTGTTCACGTAAAGAGGAATCTCTGAAAGCTTCACCCCTTGAAATGCCTGCTCTACATCCTCTCGGCAAAAAACAGATACGCCTTTGTGACCAATCGTATCTGGGAATGCTTCGTCAGGATCAAGTCCAGCCAATGTCGCTTGATCCACCATCAGATGCAGCATCGTTTGGCCGCGCCCTAAATCGTCTACGGCTGCCTGATTAAATGCCTCGGCACTCGTTGCGATGATTTCCTGACAGACCTGCCATTTGTGTTCCTTTTGCTCGCCAGAGTGCTGATTCCCTCTATGAAAAGGCGCCTCTCCTGGTAGCGCTTCCAGATGCGCCAATGTTTTGACATCTTCGTACCGATAGATTGGCTGGCGAACAATCCCCTCGTACGAATGCGTCAGTAGCTTGGCATCAAAAGATGCACCCTTTAGCGATTTCTCTGCCGCTTCCCGCCATTGCTCGTACGTAGGAACGGAGAATTCCTTGAACCATGTATGTTTACTCACTCTTCCAGTCCTCCCCTTAAAAGCTGCTCCATTACGCTTGCTTCACCAGGAATAAAGGCTGTCCATGCTCGACCAACTGACCGTTTTCCACCAAGACTTGGACAATCTCTCCTTTTACTTCTGCTTCAATCTCGTTAAACAGCTTCATGGCCTCGACAATACAGACAATCGTAGTTGGCTCTACCCGATCATTTACGGATACGTATGGTGCTGCGTCAACTGCAGGTGCTGCATAGAAGGTTCCGACCATGGGAGAAGTGATTTTGTACAAGTTTTCCGTCACTTCCACCGATTTCTGATGAGGGGTTTCCACAGAGACTTTTTCGACTGGACGCTCAATCGTTTCTTTTTTAGGCAAAGAGACAACGGGTACCGCGGTCACGATTGGTGCGCTTTTGATTTGTACGGGGGTTTGATGTACGGCTGTGACTTGATTCCCATTTCTTCGTTTGATACGCAAAGAAGAATCTTCATCGTTTACCTCAAAAGATTCTATGTCCGTCTGCTCCAATAGCTTCACAAGTTCTCGTAATTCGTAAATGGTAAGCACGACTATTCCTCCCCTATTCCCGAATCTGACTGGCACAATCTCACGAACCGACTAGTTGGTCTGTTTCGATTGCGCAAGACCGACCAGTTGGTCTTTTCGATATTATAACAAATGTCAGAATACTAGTACAGACCAACTAGTTGGTCTGATTGAGTTATTTTATAAGGGACCATCAAGCGACTATGCCCCTGTCTCCTATCGAAAAGCTTGAGTGTAGCCGCATGATCCTTGTTAGCACCCCTACAATGGCTTGAAGGGATTTTCTTGTGATTGCAGGAAAAAACGTTGAAATGCCGGGTTTTCCATCGATTCTGATTTCAAAACGGAATGAAGAACCATATCAGCATATATATCCGCGATTTGCTCGATCGAGTACGTCCCTGACTTTTGATACCATTTGTAAATCCAGTTCACCATGCCAAAGATAGCCATGGACACAATCGGCACAGGCAGCTCCGGGCGGAACTCACCCGATTCGATCCCGTCCGAAATGACGGTAAACATGATTTTTTTATAGCGATCCCGTTTCGTTTCAATATCCGTGTAGTACTCCGGAGCTAAAAACAAACTCTCCTGATAAAAGATCGTAACCTGCGAGCGGTACAGATCAATCATCATGACAAAGGATTTTACGATGGCCTGGAGTCGCTCCGTCGGGGTATCCCACTTCTCGTAAGCTTCCTCTGCTTTCTCCAACACATACGTAATAAATTGATCATGAATGATGTAGAGGAGTTCATCTTTTGATTTGAAGTTGTGATAAAATCCTCCCTTTGACGTTCCGCTTTCTTTTACAATTTGATCCACAGTCACTTTGTGGTAGCCATTTGCTTCAAACAAGCGCATGGATGTTTCAATAATACGTTCTCTGATTGATTTTTCGACCATTATCTTCACCCGTGAACATTATAGCATAACTACATAGCAAAAACGCCGATTCTCTTCGGTGAGAGTTCGGCGTTTCTTCCTTAATTCGTTGGTGTGGAAACAGGCACGGCACCTGAATATTCTTCGAGTGTAATTCCTTTTTCTCCGATTTCTTGTGCGATCTCGGCCCCTACATAACGCAAATGCCACGGCTCATAAATATAGCCAGTAATCGAGTCTTTTCCCTCTGGGTAGCGAATGATAAACCCAAATTTCTCGACGTTTTCATCCAGCCACTTCGCTTCTTTGGTTCCAGCAAAGCAGCTCGTTGCTGCGCATTTGCCATCCTTGCCAGATACGTCAATCGCGAGTCCCGTCTCATGCTCACTCGTCCCAGGAACAGCACTGTAAGTCCGTGCCTTCTCTACGCCGTCTTTTTTTACATAGCGATTAAACAGCGCTTTCTGGTAGGCGTGGGAGCGATAGGCAGATACGCCAGCCAACTGGACACCGTCAGCCTGGGCTGCCGCAAATAACTGCTCAAGTGCACCCGCTGCTTCTTTGCGCATTTTGCGTTTCTCGCTCTTTTCAGGGAGCAAGTAAGGAACGTTTGGAAACACTAAATCATTTGGCTGATAGTTCTCTGGAAGCTTACGTTGTTTGTTCACCAGTACAGCAACACTCTCAGGCTCACCCACGACCTCGATGTCCGGGAACGACAGCTCAGGTGGCTGACCCGCTGGTGGCTTTTCTGCCGGCTTCGTTTCCGTTGGTTTCGCTTTCTGGGGTTGCTCCGGTTGTTCTTGCTTTGGTGTTTCAGCAGGTGAAGGCGTGGTCTCCTCCTTTGGCTTCGCTTCTTCTTTCTTCGGAGGAGTTGGCGTCTCCACGGATGATGGTGTCTGTGGTTCTAGTGGAGCAGCTGTACTGTTACATCCAGACAACACAAATGTCATTGCCGTTACGAGTACGAGCGGATGCAAAAGTCGGTGTCGAAAACTTCTCATTGTAACGTTCCTTTCGTTTTGGAGCTGATCCAATTATGTAGGTAATAAAAGTACGTACCTATTATGACATAATTGACCGGCGTTTCGTTACATGATTTATCGAGAAATCACGACCTGATCGATATTTAAGTAACCAGCTGGACTGATGGAGAAGCCCTGAATATGGTTGCTAATCACAGCCAAATTCTCCAGATTGCGAATCGGCACGACCAAAGCATCTTGCAGCTCCACTTCTTGTGCTTTTGCGTAGATGGCAAGTCTTTTGGCAGGATCTGTTTCGATACGACCAGCCTCGATGAGACGATCCAGCTCGGGATTGCTGTATTGAAAACTATTGCCAGCCCCGCCACCCGATGTATGAAATAAATTGTACTGATTGTAGTCGGCATCCCCGGTTGCATTTGCCCAGCCACTGACAAAAATCTCATGATCCTTTGTTTTCTCAATGGTTCGGACAAACTCATCGTAGCTGACGACTTTTAGCTCCGCGTCGATGCCGATCCCTTTTAATTGCGACCGTATCACTTGGGCAACCAAGATTCGATCCCGTCTGTTGTAGGTAATCATTTGAATAGGAAAACCATCTGGATAGCCCGCCTCTGCGAGCAACTGACGCGCTTGGTTGATGTCGTACGGGTAGCTTTTCACATTCGGACTGTAGCCGAACACATGCGGCCCAATCGGTGAGTTCGCCTTCGTTCCCACATTGTTATACACCCCTTTAATGATTGCTCCCGTCTCGATCGCCATACTGATGGCTTTCCTCACACGGATATCATTCAGTAGTGGACGTGATACATTAAACCCGATAAACTCCGTCCCGAGCGCATCACTGCGGTACACACGCATTTGGTTGGAGGCTTGAATTCGATCCAGCTCCATGACAGGGATGGACTCTGCAATATGTGCTTCTCCATTCTCGACCATCGCAATGCGAGCCGCATCATCCGGAACAACCTTGAAGACGACTTGATCAAGCGTAGCAGCCTCGCCCCAATAGGACTGGTTTTTGCTCAATGTGATTTGACTGCCAGGCTCCCATGATTGGAACTGATAAGGGCCAGTACCAACCGGGTGATGCGATAATTCCCGCCCGTATTTATCGATCGCAGTGGGGCTGATGATGCTCCCCTCGTGGCTGGCCAAAATAGACAGTAAAGGCGCAAATGGCTTATGAAGAATGAATTGTACTCTGTACGGATCGATGACCCTTACCTGCTTTACTTTTTCGAACATGGCTGCCCGTGGAGAAGCCACCGCTGGATCTAATACACGATCAAATGTTTTCTTGACCGCCTGTGCATGAAAGGGAGTCCCATCGTGAAAAACAACACCTTGTCGGAGAGTAAACTCCCAAGTAAGATCGTCGATTTGTTTCCATGCCGTTGCCAGCTGTGGCTGAATGTTCATGTTCCGATCTCGTTTGACGAGCCCTTCATACACTTTTCCTTGGACGACACTCGCCTCATTAATCGTCAAAATAAAATGGGGATCGAGATTTGCGGCATCCGACATACGCGCAATGATTAACGTCCCACCCTCAGCAACGTTTTGGGGTGTCGGTACGATTGGATTGTTGTGAGGCGGCTCCTGACCGAAAGAACAGGCTGATATGGCGATGATTGCTGCGAGTAACAGTCCAATTAGTCTGTGAAAGGATTTCTGCGTGTACATTGGACCCTCCCTGCATGCTCTTCTGTTTACCTAGTTGTATGTTTAGCAAAAAGACCGCCCTTCTCCCATGTTTCCCGGAGAGTAGCGGTCCACACTCTATTCTTTTTTAAATAATTGTTTATACTCCCCGAAGCCTTCTTCCTCCAAACGATCCTTCGGAATGAAGCGCAATGCTGCTGAATTGATGCAGTAGCGCAATCCATTTTCTCCAGGACCGTCCTCGAAAACGTGGCCGAGATGAGAATCTGCATCTTTGCTGCGAACCTCTGTACGAATCATGTTATGTGTCAAATCCACATGCTCGGTTACGGTTTCCTCTTGCAATGGCTTGGTAAAGGATGGCCACCCGCAGCCGGAATCGAACTTGTCCAAGGAACTGAACAAAGGCTCGTTGGAGACGATGTCTACGTAGATGCCCTCTTCCTTGTGATCCCAGAATTCGTTCGTAAATGGACGTTCTGTCCCATTATTTTGCGTCACCTCGTACTGGAGCGGAGTCAAGATTTTTTTCAATTCTTCTTGCTTCGCACGGTCGCGCCATGCTTCCTTGGTGAATTTCGCTCTGCCTGATGCCGCGCGGTAGTATTGGTATCGGACCGGATTTTTCTTATAGTAGTCCTGATGATATTCCTCTGCCGGATAGAATGGCTTGGCTGGCAAAATCAGCGTTGCAATCGGCCTTTGGAAACGACCGCTCGCATCCAGCTCTTGCTTGGATTTTTGCGCAAGCCTTTCTTGCTCTTCATTATGATAGAAGATCGCTGGCGCATACGATTGACCTCGATCACCGAATTGACCACCTGCGTCAGTCGGGTCGATTTGTCTCCAGAACATTTGCAGCAATTCCTCGTAGGAGATGAGCGACGGATCATATGTGATTTGGATGGCTTCATAGTGTCCCGTCGTATCAGAGCATACCTGTTCATAGGTTGGGTTCTCGACATGACCGCCTGTATAGCCGGAGACGACTTTTTCAATGCCTGGCATCTTGTCAAACGGACTGACCATGCACCAGAAGCATCCGCCTGCAAAGGTTGCGATTTCAAATGGTTGTGTATCGCTGTTCACGCATTTCGCCTCCTGTAGATATATGTACACTTTCCTTTACGATTGTACATGGTTTGCAAAAGCAAAGTCCACTCTGTAAGTGCTGCGAGGAGGGTTCCAAACTGAAAAGGAGACCTTTTTAAACGAAAGGTCCCCTTTTCGCTATTTAGTTGCTACTTAGACAGCGCTTTGGCAAATCCAGAGAGCATGACAACCATATGCGCAATTCCTTCTTCGAAGTCTTTCAAACGGATGGATTCGTTCGGCGCATGTACTTTGCAGCCAACCCAGCCTACCCCTGTACTGACAACAGGAAGCTTTAGCTGTTCACCGAAAATATACATCGGACCCGTGCCTGCCGCGTTTGGAGAAAGCACTGGCTCATGATCGTAAATAACGCGAGCCGTATCCAGTACATGAGCAACAAATGGATGATGGAAATCGGAGCGATACGCTTTTTGTCCGTTGATCATGGTGACGGTAATATCCGTAAAACCATGCTTCTCTAAATGATTCTCGATGCAATTCATGACGTGCTGTGGATCTTGTCCTGGGACAAGGCGGCAAT
Organism: Brevibacillus sp. BC25; assembly: GCF_000282075.1. Lineage (NCBI taxonomy): Bacteria > Bacillati > Bacillota > Bacilli > Caryophanales > Paenibacillaceae > Brevibacillus > Brevibacillus sp. BC25. The sequence continues at coordinate 17,065 of NZ_AKIX01000092.1, read as the reverse complement.
CCAACTTGGCCTTCGCGCTTTTCGGCAGTACCGTTTTCGCGCCCTCTCCAGTATAGCCGCTATCCAGACCGCAAATGGTCATGGTCGGGTGAAAAACCATGGCTTCTCGTGGGTCCACATTATTTGCCGCGGTAATCAATGGGCGTTTCAAACCGTATAGCGCTGCTGTCGCCTCTTCACTGAACGGCAATTCGGAAACGACTTTCTTTTCATCCGCTGTCGGTTCCTCGATCCCATCATAGAAGCCTTCGACCAAAATCTCGTTTTGCTGATTTTTCATCGTCGCCAATGCCTGTACCAAGCGCCACGCTGCATTGTCTACATACGCACCGACAGAGGAGTGCATGTCGATATCTGCCCCAACGCATGTCAGCTCTAGGTACGCCATTCCTTTGATCCCGGCAACCATGCTGATTCGCTCATTTTCGTCCTTTCCACCGAATTCCCAAATGCAGGCATCCGCTTGGAAAAGATCCTTGTACTCTCGAAGATATGGCTCCAGATTCGGGCTGCCGATCTCTTCTTCTCCTTCGATCAGGAACTTGATGTTGCAAGGCAAACCGCCTGCTTGCTTCTGCAAAATGTGAATCGCCGTCAGACGCGCAACGAGATCACCTTTATTGTCGGCAGCACCACGCGCATACAGCTTTCCATCGATTATCGTAGGGTCAAACGGCTCCGTGTTCCACTCATGAAACGGCTCAGGTGGTTGAACATCATAGTGATCGTAAAACAGGATCGTTTTGCTGGCGTCTCCTTCACTGTCTGCTGCAAAAAACGCATACACCACTGGATTGCCACCAAGATTGTCGAGTACCTTTGTCTCTCCGCCAACCTCATGAATCATCTTGACCACGTATTCAACGGTCTCTGGGATGGCCTTATGCTGTGCGGATACGGTAGGAAAACGCAAATATTGCTTCAGCTTCTCGATTGCATGCGGCAAATTTTCTTGCACGATACCTATCACTTGTTCTTTGTTCACGATCGGGCACCTCCTTTTAGCATCTACCTGCTTATTCGACTTTCTCTTTTTGGTGTGCAACCAAATAGCTGTCAAACCAATCCGTCGTATATTGCAGTCTCAACACACGTTGCTCAGGATCACCACTGCGGGATAGTTCATGACTGGCACCCGGGAAACGGACAAATGACACCGGGGCCTTGCCTTGATGCTTCAACGTTACATAAAGCTGCTCGGCCTGTTCGATCGGACAACGGTAGTCATGTTCTCCATGCATGATCAGCAGAGGTGTCTCGATGTTCTCTACCAAGCGGATTGGTGAATGCTGCCACATTTTTTCCGGATTCGTGAATGGATTTGCCTGAATCTCTTCGGCAGTGAAGAAGTAACCGATATCACTCACACCGTAAAAGCTTACCCAGTTGCAAATACTCCGATCTGTTACACCCGCTTTGAATCGATTGGTTTTACCGACGATCCAGTTCGTCATGAAGCCGCCGTAGCTGCCGCCTGCGACACCCAAGCGATCTTCATCGACAAACTCGAAATGATCGCATGCATATTGCACCGCCGTCATCAAATCGCTATAATCGTTCCCTCCATAGTCACCGCAGCAAGCCTGAACAAAACGCTCTCCGTAACCAAAGCTCCCTCTCGGATTCGTATAGAGTACGGCGTAGCCTTTTGCAGCGAGCAGCTGGAACTCGTGGAAAAATGTATTTCCGTACATAGAGTGAGGCCCGCCATGAATTTGCAGAACCATCGGATATTTTTTTCCTTCTTCAAAACCGACAGGCTTGAGCATCCAACCGTGCAGCTTCCAGCCATCCTTCGCGACAAACTCCATTTCTTCTGGAACAGGGAGCTCAATGCCCGCAAATAGTTCTTCGTTCAGCGTTGTTAGACGTTTTTCTTCTCCGTCTTTCAGACTTACTTGATACAAGTCGCCCGGCGTAAACGGGTCACTGATGGCAGCAACCACCGTTTGTTCGTTTTCATGTAGTGAAAAGCCGTAAATATTCCGGTTGCCCGCTAAAACATTCGTGACTTGTCCGTCTAGCGTTACGTGATAAATCCCAGAATTTCCTCGTTCGCTTGCGATAAAATACATGCCTTTTCCGTCCGCTGTCCATACAGCGCCTGGATTCGGGTGACCTGGCGATCGCATGTCTCCGATTGTGGAATCGCCAACCTGTACGTCCCAATCCGCTGTGATGCAAGTATAGTCGCCCTTTTCAAAATCATATACCCAGATGCGCTTCTGTGCTGCGTACAAATGCGTGTCCAATTCACTTCCGATATACGCTAGCTTTTTACCGTCGTGTGACCAGGTTGGATAGGCAAAAATCCCTTTGCTGTTGGTCAGCTTTTTCCATTCTCCCCCTTCAGAAGGGATGAGAAAAACGTCAGCACTATGCTGAAAATCAGGGTCTTCTGCTCGGTTCGCAGTAACAGCGATCCACTTTCCGTCCGGCGACCAGGACCCAATCGTATGATTGTATGGGCCATCGCTGAGTGGAGTAATCTCGCCTGTTTCTACATGAACAATGGCCAGCTGCTTGTTTTTCTCGTAAATGAACCCGAGATCATCGGATTTGTACTTCATTCTTCCGACATGAATGGCTTTGGCATTTTCTTTCTCCTCGGTTCCCTCGAGGTCTGCGAATGTTTCACCCTCATCCAAGATCGACGAGAAGACAATGTATTGGCCGTCAGGTGACCAAGTCGGATTGCTGACGCCGTTTTTGCAACGTGTGAGCTGCCTTGCTTCGCCTCCGTGTGCATCGATCAGCCAAATCTGTGGTTTTCCAGATCGATTCGAAACAAAGCTAATCTTTGAACCATCCGGTGACCAGCGCGGAAAGGTGTCGCGGGAGCCAGACGTCAATGGCTGTGGATCATCCGCATCCAATCTGCGTAAAAATAAGTGATTTTGGTATGCGTGGGACTCATCGATTTGATTTTCCACATAGGCAAGCGTTTTTCCGTCTGGTGATAGCTGCGGATCGCTCGCGTACCGCATTTGATACAAATCTTCAGCCGTTATGCCTCTTTTTGCTTGCGTCATCCTAATCACTCCTCGATTTTATTGGTGGATGCAAGTTGCTCCAAAAAGAACTGGGAAATCTTTTGATTCAACGTGATGTGATTGTCCAGCTTTTCGGTAAAGTGACCTTCATCCTCAAAAATGTGCAAATCGACTTCTTGCCCCCTGCCTCGCATGTCCGCTACGAGCTGTTCTGCTTCGCTGACAGGAACACGCGTATCATTGCGCCCGTGGAATACGAGAAGCGGTGCCGTGATCTTATGGGAATGATTCAAAGGAGCAATTTCTTCAAAAAAGTCATCGTCTTCGCCGAGGAACCCATACTCCACTTCACGCAATCTCCGTCTCCATGCCCCGGTGTTCTCCAGAAAGGTTTTGAAGTGGGAAATCCCCACAATATCAACACCTGCGGCCCACAGGTCAGGGTAATGCGTAAGCGCAGCCAATGTCATGAATCCTCCGTAGCTGCGGCCCATGATACCGATCGCATTCGGGTCAACACTTGGACGGTTGCCTAAATCTTTGACCAGCCAAGCCAAATCTGCTACAGAATCCATACGCTTGCGTCGATCATCGAGCTGGACATATTCCCGACCGTAGCCCATGCTGCCGCGAACATTCGGTGCTACCACCGTAAAGCCTTCGTTCGCCAAAAATTGAAAAACAGGATGATACTCCGGTCGAATTTGGCTCTCTGGCCCGCCATGGACGTAGACGACGACTGGTTTTTTCTCGGCATGCTCGGATGTATCTTTTGCATAGAGGAAATACGGCACTTCCAAGCCATCAAAAGAGTGAAAGGTGCACAATTCCGGCTCGATGAGTTTATCTTCCAGAGCATCGGATTGACCAATGTTCGTCACACGTCGGCAGGTTTGCTCCGAAATGGTATACGTCCAGATGTCTCCCGGCAGTGTAGGACTTTTCAGTGTAAAAGCGAGCTGATCATCACTCACCCAGGCCAAGGAGGAGATCACTCCACGTGGTGCTTCCTCCACCCGCTCCCAGCGTTGCTCTGTCAAGGAATAGAGAGCAAGAACGGAATAGCCTCCTTCATTGATCGTGAAGGCAAGTAGCTTCTCGTCGAGGGATAATTTGGCCTCCTCGATGTCCCATTTCGGGTCGTGTACCAGTTTGTCCAGTTCTCCTGTACGCATTGAAAAGCGGCACAACGCTTTCGTGTTTTCATCGCGGTTGGTTACGAGATATCCCGTTTGGCCGTCTTTAGACAGTACCAAGGAATGGTAGCGCGCATGTTTGCTGCAAATGGCGAGCTTTTGTGCTTCCTTCGTTTGCAGATTCAACAAATACAGGCAATTGTCAATGTTGGTCTCCTGCACGCTGAAAATGAGTCCTGTCCCATCTGGCAGCCAGCCGATTGGATCGGTGCGCCCATCATAGCGAAAGACTTCCTCATACGCACCACTCTCGACATCCTGTATAAAAATATCAAAGCTGCGCGGATTGCGACGATTGCTGGACCACGCGATCTTCTGCCCACACGGAGACCAGCCTCCCAAATAGTGAAAATAATCAGGAGCATCTGTCAGCGGCTTCACAACTGCACCATTTTCCGTTAGCAAAAAGAACTGCTGCCGCTCGTCTCCCTTGTTGTCCATACCGACAATCGTTTTCGTTCCGCACGGGGAATGGTCAACTTCTACCACACGATCAGGGAAAAAGCTCACTTGCTCCGAGCGGTTGGACTCTTCATTCCAGCGCCACAACTGCGCAATACCTGTCAGCTTCGTTAAAAAGGTAATCTCTCTACGCTGCGGTACCACCTTCAATTGATACGCGGATTTCACTTGCAGATAGTCCAAAATCACGAGAAATCATCCTTTCCTGTTTTTGCTAGATGTTCCTTGGAGTATGTAAAGAGAAAAAAGAGGAGAAGCTCCTCTTTTTTTCTATTTTTTGGTTGCCCAGCGAGCGCTTGGGAACGCGTTGACTGGGAAAGTGAGACCTTCCAGATTCGGTTTCACCAAATAGTTTTGCTGGTAGTGGTAGACTGGAATGAACGGCATTTCATCCATCAAAATGGCTTCTGCCTGGTGAAGCAGTTCCATACGCTTGTTCGGGTCTTGCTCAACTTTTGCTGCCATATTCAACTGATCATACTCTTTGTTCACCCAACCAGTACGGTTGTTCGGGCTTTCACCCAAATAGTAGTCCAGGTTAAATGCAGGGTCGTTGATTTGACCTACCCAGCCCATACGGCCCATTTGATAGTTCTTTTGTTTCGTTGTATCCAGATACACTTTCCACTCTTGGTTTGTCATTTTCACTTCTACGCCCAAGTTTTTCTTGAGCATTTCTTGAATCGCTTGCGCTATTTTCTTGTGGCTTTCATCGGTGTTGTACATGAGTGTAACGTCTGGCAATGTGGACCAGCCTTCTTCTTGCATACCTTCAGCCAGCAACTTCTTCGCTGCTTCGTAATCTTCTTTGAAGTAGTCTCCGCCCTCTTCACGGAAGTCTTTTCCGTTTGGTTGTACCGCTCCGCGAGGTACCATGGAGTAGGCTGGTGTCTCTCCACCTTGGCTTACCATTTCGGACAGCGCTTTACGGTCGAGCGACATTGCGAAAGCTTTACGGACTTTTTTATTCGTAAACGGTTCTTTCGTTACGTTAAACATGTACATGTACGTACCATAGTAAGGAACGGATTTGAAATCTGGGCTCGATTTTTCTTGCGCGAGGATGTCAGACGGCATCTCTTTGTTGAAGTCGAGCTCGCCACTCTTGTACATCTGATAGGCAGTCGTGGCGTCATTCACCATTTTCCAAGTGATCTTATCCATTTTTACGTCAGCTTTGTTCCAATAATGCTCGTTCTTTTCAATTACGAGCTCGGAGTCATGCTTCCAGGAAACGAGCTTGTAAGCGCCGTTGGAGATGTAGCTGTCCGCATCTGCTGCCCATTTTGGATTCGCTTCTGCCTGCTTCTTGTTGATTGGGTGCCAGTAACGGGTAGCCAGCATTTTGTCAAAGTACGAAGTAGGTGCGACCAGCTCGATTTCGAGCGTTTTTGCATCGACTGCCTTGATGCCTACCTCTTCTGCTTTTCCAGTACCCTTATTGAATGCTTCTCCACCTTTGATGTAGTAGAGCAGATAAGCAGAGGTCGAAGCTGTTGCCGGATCAAGATGCTTCATATACGTGTAGGCAAAATCCTCTGCGGTAACCGGCTCACCATTGGTCCACTTCGCATCATCGCGCAAAATGAACGTATACTTCAGCTTGTCATCCGACAGCTTCACTTCCTTCGCTACTCCCAAGATTGGATTGCCATCCTTGTCCTTGGTGTATAGACCTTCCCCCAAGTGATCCATGATCCAGAAGGACGTCGTATCCGTTGACGTGAGTGGGTTCAAATCTGGTGGCTCGGACTTGGAATTGAACACAACTTCTTGTTTGGCAGCAGCGCCTGGGGTAGTGGTACCTCCAGTCGATGTTGACTCGCCACTACCGCCGCAACCAGCTAGAGCCGGAATGACGAGCGAGAGCGACAGGGCAAAGGCAGCTAATTTCTTCACGTTGTTTCCCCCTATATATTAAGATAGAAAATCGAACTACTGATAGAGATGACAAGCGACCCAATGGTTCGGTGCGGCTTCCTGCCATTCAGGAATCTGTGCCGCGCATTGCTCCATCGCCTTTGGGCATCTTGTTCGGAAAACACAACCGCTCGGAGCGTTGGCAGGACTCGGCAAATCGCCCTGCAAAATGATGCGCTCCCGCTTGATTGTCGGATCAGGAATCGGAATCGAGGATAGCAACGCTTGTGTATATGGATGAAGTGGCTTTGCGTACAGCTCGAAGCTGTTTGCCATTTCTACCATTTTGCCGAGGTACATCACTCCGATTCGCGTGGAAATGTGCTTCACCATGGACAGATCGTGGGCGATAAATAAGTAAGTCAGCCCCCTGTCCTGCTGCAAGTCTTCCAATAGATTCACGACCTGCGCTTGAATCGACACATCAAGCGCCGAAATCGGTTCATCCGCGATGATAAATTCCGGTTCGACCGCAAGTGCTCGGGCAATCCCGATCCGCTGCCTTTGGCCTCCGCTGAATTCATGAGGGAATCGGTTCGCATGTTCCTTAGACAAACCAACGAGCTCCAGCAATTCTTTGACCCGATCCGCTCTTGCACCACGAGACAAGCCGTGAATATCCAAGCCCTCCGCAATAATGTCCATGACGGTCATGCGCGGATTCAGACTTGCTTGCGGGTCTTGAAAAATCATTTGGACGTCGCGGTGGAACTGCTCTGCATCTTTCCCTTTTAAGAGGTGTGCATTTTTTCCTTTGAACAAAACTTCTCCATCTGTATTTTCATAGAGGCGAATCATCGTTCTGCCCAACGTCGACTTTCCGCAGCCGCTCTCGCCTACTAGCCCGAGCGTCTCGCCGCGATTTATGGTGAAGGTCACGCCGTCGACTGCTTTTAGCGTAATCCCATTGCCGATCTCAAAATGCTTTTTTAGATTTTTGACTTCAACCAACGCTTGGCTCATTTACGTCTGCCTCCCTGCTGCCACCAATTCTTCCAGCTTCGGTGCCCGTGGATCATGTAGCCAGCATGCAGCTTGGTGACCCTCGGTGAATGTGGAAGCGTCCGGCATTTGCTGCTCGCATATTTCCATCGCAAACTGACAACGCGGAGCGAACGGACAACCTTTTGGTGGGTGGAATAAATCTGGCGGCGTTCCCTCAATCGGTACCAGGCGTTCCTTTTCCACACCATCGATCCGCGGCAGAGAGCGCATCAAGCCCCATGTGTACGGATGCTTCGGATTTGCGAAAATATCTTCTACCTTGCCTGTTTCCACCACAATTCCTGCATACATAACCACGGCCCGGTGCGCGATTTCGGCTACGACTCCCAAGTCATGTGTAATCATCACGATGGAGAGTTGCTGCTTTTCCTGTAATTCTCGGAGCAAGTCCAAGATTTGTGCTTGAATCGTTACATCCAATGCTGTCGTCGGTTCATCTGCAATGACGAGCTTTGGATTATTGGCGAGTGCAATCGCGATGACGACACGTTGGCGCATTCCCCCGGAAAACTCATGCGGGTATTGATCGACCCGTTTTTCCGGATCAGGGATACCGACCAGTCGAAGCATCTCCATCGCTTTTTTACGCGCCTCTTCTTTGCTGACCTGATGGGTACGAACAAATCCCTCGACGATCTGGGCGCCGACCTTCATCGTCGGGTTCAGTGCCGTCATCGGGTCCTGGAAGACCATCCCGATCTCAGCTCCACGAATCGAAAGCAATTCCTTCTTGCTCATCCCCGTGATAACTTTTCCGTCAAAACGAATCTGACCATCCACGATTCTTCCCGGCGGGTTCGGGATCAAGCCCATGATCGCTTGGGCGGTTACACTCTTCCCACAGCCGCTCTCTCCCACTACCGCAAGCGTCTCGCCACGATCAACATGAAAGGTAACTCCCCGTACAGCCTGTACCTCTCCACCGTACGTTTTGAAATGTACGCGGAGGTTTTCTACTTGTAGCAAATGATCCGCCATGTCTGATCCTCCTATCTTCGTGGCGAGGTTACTCGCGAATTCTTGGGTCCAATGCGTCCTGCAAGCCATCACCGAAGACGTTGAAGGCAAACATCGTCAAAGAAATCATCAAGGCCGGGAAGAAAAGTCTCCACCAATCCCCTGTCAAAATGACGCCGAGTGCATCGTTAGTCATCGTGCCCCAGCTAGCGATTGGCGCTTGCACACCCAGCCCCAAGAAACTGAGGAAAGATTCTGCAAATATCGCCGACGGAATGGTAAACGTCAAGTTCACGATGATGACTCCGATTGTGTTCGGAATCAGGTGGCGTAACAAAATCCGAGGGAATTTGGCACCCAGCACTTGCGCAGCCATGATGAACTCCTGGTTTTTCAATTGCAGGATTTGTCCCCGAACGAGACGAGCCATCCCTACCCAACCGGTTGCGGACAACGCGATGATGATGGTAACAATTCCAGGCTCCATGACAACCATCAGCATGATCACCACGAGCAGGTACGGCAGTCCGTACAAGACCTCGATCAATCGCATGATGATAGTATCGATTCGGTCTCCCTTTTTGCCTCGACCGGCCATGTATCCGGCAATACCGCCGACGGTCACTCCGATGACCAAGTCAATTAACGCTGCCGATATTCCGATAATCAGTGAAATCCGCGCTCCGTACCATGTCCGTGAAAACATATCGCGACCCAGCTCATCGGTTCCGAACCAATGCTCGCTCGAAATTTCCTGATTCGCATTCAAGAGACTCTGATCGGAATAGCTGTACGAAACGAGATGTGGACCAATTATCGCCATGGCCATCAGCAAAACAATCAGGGTCAAACCCACCATTGCCAGCTTGTTTCTGACGAGCTTTCTCGTTACTTGTTGAAAATGAGTCAGGCTCGGTCGCATCTGGGCGATCTGTCCATCTGCTTTTTGAGCTCGAGGTCGAAACAACTCATTTACTGATTGATCTACCGCCATTGGCTACCTCCCCCTGCTCGATAGTTTGATTCGTGGATCGATGAACATATAGGCCAGATCAATCAAGAAGATAATGAGCACCAAGATGGCACTGTAGAAAACTGTCGTTCCCAGAATAACGGGATAATCTCGATTGAAAATGCCATCAACGAAGTACTTGCCGATCCCTGGTACCGCAAAAATCTTTTCGACGACGAACGTTCCGGTTAACAACCCCGCGATAAGCGGTCCCATAAACGTGACGATCGGCAAAATAGCGTTACGGATTCCATGCTTGATCACTATCAGAAAAGTCGGAATTCCTTTTGCCTCAGCAGTCCGTATGTAATTCTGGTTCATCACGTCGATCATGCTCGTACGCATATAGCGTGTAATGATGGCTAATGGTCCAAAAGCAAGTGCGAGTGAAGGAAGAACCGAGTGTTTCCAGCTGGTAAGCGTCGCTACTGGGAATAACGGCAATTTGATTGCCAAGTAATTAATGAGCAATGGTGCCATGATGAAGCTGGGTACTGCAATTCCTAATACGGCCAGGACCATTGCCGCATAATCAATCCAGGTATTTCGGTTTAATGCCGCAATTGTTCCGAATAAAAGTCCGAAAAAAAGGGCAAACGCTATCGCTTGCAAACCGATCAGTGCAGATGCTCCGAAGCCATCTTTGATCATATCATTGACACCGCGTGTCTCCGACTTAATAGAAGGTCCTAAATCGAGCATGACCAAACTTTTTAGATAAAGTAAATACTGCATGGGCAGCGGTTCATCTAGATTGTATTTGGCACGCAGATTCAGCAAAATTTGCTCGGGCAACTGATCTGACTCTGACGCGAATGGATCACCAGGAATCATATGCATCAGGCTAAAAGTCAACGTTACAATGATCCACAAGGTGAGTACCATCATCAGAATTCTTTTAAGTAAATAACGTGACATCTTATAAGAGCCCCCTAGTCCAGACTTGCAAAAAGATTGAGAAAATTCAACGTACCCTCCTTTTGAGAAACCTTTAACGGAAATTGACCTAAAACATTCCTTAATTCAACAATATAGTGCCGTAATTATTTAATGTCAATTCTGATTTTTTTATTTTTTGCATCGATTCATAAAGGAATTTGCTGAAAGTTGTCAAATATACAACTATTAATACGGAAATTTTCCCTAAACCATCCCTATTTAAAACTTCGTGGTCGCTACAGCTCCCATGCCCAACTGATGGGTTATATTCTATCTTTATAAGAAAGACTGGCATACTAGAATGCCGAAAAAAGGATGGATCTCCTTCCTGACGAATTGTTTATCCCGTAGTTTAACTTTTTTGGAGGACATTTTGATGATAAAAGTTAGCATAGTCGGTCCAAAAGATTCAGTAGATGCAATGGTAGCTGTGGGACGTGAGTTTTCCGATCACATCCTGCTCACCTCCTTTATTTATCAAGGAGTGGAACAAGTACCTGTCTATGTAGCCGAAAATGATATGGAAACAGACATCTGGTTCTTCTCTGGAGTCGCCCCCTACTCGATGGCAAAAGCGCATATTGGCAAGAAAAAAGCCTTTTATCCGCAAGTCAATTCAAGTGTCCTGACCAAAGCATTACTCGAATTGGTATACCGCGATGGTTTTTCTTTAGATCGCGTGAGCTTCGATACCATTTCGGAAGCGCATTTTCGTGAGACTTTAGAGGAATTGGGCCTGCACTGTGAGAATCCATACCTAAAGCCATATAAAGAATTCAGAAAGAGATCTGAATTGGTAGCCTATCACACCCGCCTTATCCAGGAAGGCAAGGTAGACGCTTGTGTCACAGGAACGCTTTTCGTCACCGAAGAATTAAAGCGACTAGGAATCAGAGTATACCGAATGGGCTTCACCCGCTTTATATTTCGAGAGATTTTCAAGCAAATTCTGCAAGAGGGTGAAACGCTCCACTTCAAGCGCTCCCAAATTGCTGTTCAATTGATTGAGGTATCCGACATGGAAAAGCTCGTAAATGAACCTGCAAACGCGTATGAGCTACGGCGCCTCGACTTGAAGCTGCAAGAGCTCGTACTCGATTACACAGAGTCGATTTCCGGTAGCTTCGTCGCGGTCGGCAATTCCAAGTTCATTATTTTTTCCACCCGCGGATCGTATGAAGACAACCCAGAATTTCACCCCACGATCCTTTTGGAAAAAATCAAGCTGCTCACCCATTCGCATGCGAATATGGGAATCGGTTTTGGTGTCACAGCATTGTCTGCAGAGCGCAATGCACAGCTCGCTCTCGGTCACGCCAAAAACCATAAGGATGCAGTGATCCTCGTTGACCATGACGGTTCGATTGAAGGACCACTGCGTCAAACGAACAGCATCAGCTACGAATATTGGACACAGGACAAAGAAATCAGCGAAAATCTGAAAAAAGCCGGTGTCAGTATTACGACGTTCAACAAAATCATTTCTGTCCAAAAAGCGCTGGGGCAAAAATATATCAGCGCTTCTATGATCGCAGAATGGATGGGGATGACCCCTCGCAATGCGCGAAGAATCTTGAGTGACTTGGCAGAGCACAACATTATCGAACTCATTGGGGAAGAGACGCCAACGAACCGGGGGCGCCCACGGAAGATTTATCGTATACTCCCCTCCCCACAAACTACTTAATTGTTTCTCCATGAGAAAGGTGTAAGCTTGTGATTTCCATACGAATAGGGGGTCATACACATGCCCGTTCATCCACAGATTCAACAAATATTAGACGTCTTCAACCGCTCACGCCATGATGTTGATTTCAACCAATTGACACCACAGATTATGCGAATGGCGACTGATCAAAATCGAGATTCAGGCGTGGAACGTGAACAGGTAAAAAAGGTAGAGGATCTATCGCTTCCCTTAGAAGGTCGTTCTATTCCAATTCGCATATACACACCAGAAGGACAGGCACCCTTCCCTGTACTCGTGTACTATCATGGAGGCGGATTCGTGATCGGCAATCTCGAAACGGTAGACTCGGTATGCCGCAACCTCGCAAATAACGCAAAATGCGTGGTCATTTCTGTCGATTATCGGCTCGCTCCTGAACATCCTTTTCCTGCAGGATTGGAAGATGCCTATGATTCTCTCCTATTTATTTCTGACCATGCTGATCAATTTGGGATAGACCCATCACGGATAGCGGTAGGCGGAGATAGCGCCGGGGGTAATTTTGCCACAGTCGTGAGTCTCATGGCTAAAGAGCGACAGGGCCCGCCTATCGTTTTTCAATTATTAATCTATCCAGCCGTAGGAATTGTGGATACCGCTCCTTATCCTTCCATGCAGGAAAATGCGAGTGGCTATTTGATGGATGTGGAATTGCTGAATTGGTTCCTCTCTCATTATCTACCACCTGCCGATCTCCAAAATCCATATCTTGATCCGATCATTGGAGCCGATCTCACTGGTCTTCCTCCTGCCATGGTGATTACAGCCGAATACGACCCTTTGCGAGATGGCGGAAAAACGTATGCAGACAAGCTACGCGATAGCGGTGTCGATGTCGTCTATCGAAATGAACAAGGTTTGATCCATTCCTTCATCGGATTCCATACCTCTATCAAGCAAGCGCAAGAATCGTTGGATGAGATGTCGGCACAATTACGAAAAGCATTCAAAATGTAGTCCATCTTGGATAAAAAAGCGTAAGCATGCGAACAGGGGATGTTCCTCTCCTTTCTCGACTGCTTGCGCTTCCTTTTTTCCAGAGCGCCATGTTCCATGGAAAGAAGGGGATTTTCTTTGGAAAGGGGAAATTGTTAAACATCAACATGATGGGAAGGGTGAAATCATTGACTAGACATACAGACGACAAAGTGACCATTCGCTTCGTTCGTATCGAGGATGCGGCAGCCATTTTATCTTTGCAGCGTGATGTGGTTTATGAAGGTGAATATTTTATTGCTGTTTCCGAAGAATTCGACAAAACCATGGAGCAGCAGCTTGAGTGGATACAAAACATCATCGACAATGACAGGGGAACCATGTTCGTAGCGGAAATAAACGGTGAATTGGCTGGCATGGTCGTGTTCGTTTCTCCGGCTCGCCAACGTTTGTCTCATACAGGTTCGATCACGATGATGATCCAGAAAGCTCACAGAAATAAGGGCATCGGCAAGGTTTTATTGAAGGAATTGTTAGCTTGGGCTGAGCAACATCCGCTCATTGAAAAAGTGAGCTTAGGGGTGTTCTCCAACAATCTGAGAGCGATTGCTTTATACAAAAGCCTTGGATTTGTGGAAGAAGGACGAAAAGTGAAAGAATTCAAGCTGGCTGATAATGAATACGCAGATGATGTCCTGATGTACAAATTCGTATAGCGTCCATTCGTATTCCTTCCATGCAAAAAAGGACCTTCGCAGCAGGTCCTTTTCTTATGAGCAAGTAAGCTCTATACCGATTTAGAAGGCTGAACAGATTGTTTCTTTTGAACACTGGCAACAATCACACCCACGACGATCAACAAAGAGCCTCCGATTTGAATCGACGTCACCTGCGAACCAAGCAGTAAAAACCCGACCAGCATCGCTACAAAGGGCTGCAAGTTAAGAAAAATAGCTGCTTTGCCCGTCCCTACCACTTTTAATTGTTGATTCCATACGATTCCACATATTCCTTGCATGAGAATCGCGGTCAAAATGAGCATCGCCCATGCCCACACTTCGTGACTGATCTGCGCCCCTGGCTCGATCGTCAGCAGCGCCGCAGGAGTCAAAAACAAAGTACCAACCGTCGTCGAGTACACGGTGGCAATAAACGGCTGCACGGTTTGCGTCAGTTTGCGAATGATGATCATGGAAGACGAGAATGTGACCATCGCAATCGCAATGAGAAAGACACCTTTGGAAATGGAGAGTCCTGCGCCAATACCGACTACGAAGAATGTTCCCATGAGAGCCAAGCCAGACCCAATCTTCATACGCAAGGTAAACTGTTCCTTCAAAAACAAAGAGGCCAGCACTGCGGTGACGATCGGCGACAAGGAAAGAATCAACGATGCCGTTGTCGCATCTGTCGTCAAGAGCCCGTTGAAATAGGCCGTTTGATTCGCCAGCGTCCCGATCAATCCGAGCAATACAAGAAGTCCTAGCTCACGAGCGGTGATTTTCACGAATTTTTTGGTCAGCCACGCGTAAATGATCAGAAACATAGATGTGAAAAGCAAGCGTACATCTGCCAAAAACAGCGGAGGAAACTCTTTAACCAGCATGCTACCAAAAACAAAATTACTGCCCCACAGCGTCACACAAAAAAGCAACAGCAAGTACGACCGAATCATGAATGTTCCTTCTTTCACCCGATGCATTATTCTTTCGATAGCTATCGTACAGGAGAGTGCGAAAAAAGTCCATGAGCTAATCTGCTATAGTTTGATGGAAATTATGTTTGGTTGTACAGTCCGAACATAATAAAGACCAGCGAACGACTTGGTTCACTGGTCTTTCCTTGTTTTATTGTACCATTTCTTCCAAAGGGGGTTCCTCAGTTGCCTCCAGTGCCCCTTCCATCTGCCCTGCCTCTTCTACTGCCGTCTCTTTCTCTTTCGCTTTCTCTTCCTCTTTCTCTTCCTCTTTTACTTCCGGCTTCTTCTCTGGCTCCGTCGGCGCGATTACACTCGCCACGAGTGCCGCGTATTTTTGCGAGCCTTCCTTATTCGGATGAACACCGTCTTTGTAAAAGTAAGAACTTTGCCCTTCACTTGCCGCATACCAATCCACAAGAACGACATGCGGATGGGCTGCAGCAGTTTCCGCCAGCATCTTATTCACGACGCTTTCCCACGGTTTAGGTACGCGAGAGTTGACGAGAATGATTTGCTCGACGCCATCCAGCGATTGCAGCAGCTTATCGAGCTGCCCTTTACTAAATGCGCCGTTTGAGCCCAATTCAATCACGACGCGATTTCCCAATTGCCCTTTTGCCTTGAGCTGCGCAATCACGTCAGGAGCCTGCGACATTTGTCTTCCGATTTTGGCATCCACGACGATTCCTGGCAATAACTTCTCCAGGTGAGGAGCCACATCGAGCATGACTGAGTCACCAATCACCGTGATTCCTTTACCGGAGCCTATCGCTTTCAGCGGTTCCTGTTTTTGGTCAGGCTGTTTGGAAGCATTCGAATCTTTCTGCTTCTCCACAGGCTTCTGCTTCTGTGCGTTGTTATTTGGCTTCTGCTCATTTTTCGGTTTTGTTGGTGGAGTAGCTGTTTTTTGAACCGTTTCCGGTTTCTTCTCTACGATTGGCACCTCAGGACCATGTGGCTTGTCGGGGACCTTTGTCTCGGTGACCGTCTGCGTTGGCTGAGGCTGCGTCACATTTCCAGCGGTCGCATCTGATGTGAGCGAAGCGATCCCATAATACGTGACACAAAGAGCAATCGCGCAACCAGTGGCCAATACACGGTTTAACCGTTTTGTTTTCTGTCCGGCCTTATTGGAACGATGCCAGATCCTGCCTAATGCACCGTAGCGAATAGGCTCTTCGAGATATTTCCATGACAACGATGCCAGCAAAATGCTCGCGAGGAGCTGCAAAACCGCTCCCGGTACCGCCATCCACTCCCTTTCCGCTAAAAACGGATTCGTCCAAACGATAACAGGGTAGTGCCACAAATAAATCCCGTAAGATCGAACGCCGATCCAACGCAATGGCTTACTGCCCATCCATTTCGCCAAGCTGCTTGCAGGATGTGCGAGTACTGCGACCAGCACGGCACTGACAACAGACAAAAGGACTAGACCGCCCTCGTACAAATAATCATCGTATTGATTCGTGTTCCAAATGCTGTACAAAAGAATCCCTAAGCTTAAGAAACCGCTTAGATCAAGCGTAATTCGCGCTTTTTGTGAAATGTTCGTCGTAAGCAAGCGACTCGGCCACATCATAGCGAGTGCGGCACCGATCAACAATCCGAATACCCGTGTGTCCGTCCCGTAATAAACACGACTCGGATCAAGACCTGGCTCATACAAAACGGCCATGGAGATGGCGGATAGTGCAGCCAGCGCCAAAGTAATGATCATGATTGGCCCCCTGCGCTTCAGGAAGCCTAGTCCCAGAGCGAGTACCAGCGGCCAAATGACATAAAACTGTTCTTCTACTGCCAATGACCACAGATGGCCAAGTGGTGAAGGCGGACCGAATTTTTCAAAATAAGATACGTCATGAAAAACAAGCCACCAGTTACTCACGTACAGAACGGCTGCTCCAACATCTCCGCGGATGGTATCCAACTGGTCTGGCGAAAAGATAGCCACCCCTGCCACCACCACAAACAGCATGAGGAAAAGCGCTGGGAGCAGTCTTCTAGCACGGCGCAACCAAAAGTCTTTCATGTCGAGTCTGCCATTCCGATTCCATTCTGCAATTAATAAGTCTGTAATTAAATATCCCGATAAAACGAAGAAAATACCGACACCCAGCAATCCCCCGGGTGCCCAGTCGTAATTCAAGTGATAAATAATGACTGCGAGTACCGCCAGCGCACGAAGCCCGTCGATCCCAGCCATGTATCGGCTGG
>NZ_AKIX01000091.1:0-21449 GCF_000282075.1 Brevibacillus sp. BC25 | reverse complement strand
CCCTTGTCCGCCACAGTGTGGAAGTGACGTGCTTGCCAGGTAATATACCAGAATCGTTTCTGGTCGATGTCGACGGGTTCAATATCGGGGATGTCGTTTTGGTAGGGGATCTGACTGTCCCACCAGGAGTGGAGCTGGGGCTTGATTCCACGGAAGTGCTGATCAGTGTCCTGCCAGTTAAGGTCAAGTCCGAAGAATCGATTGATGCGGAGCAAGAAGCAGAAGCAGTGGCCGAAAAAGCAGGAACCGCTAACGAATAAAATCGGGGCATGAAAAAGAAGGGCGAGGTGATTTCATCTCTGCCCTTTTCCTTTTGTTCACGTGACCATTCGAGTACAATGGGAAGAGAGTAGGAGGGAATAAGCGTGAAAGTCATAATTGGATTGGGCAATCCCGGCAAAAAATATGAAGACACCAGACATAATGCTGGCTTTATGGCCATAGATAAGATTAGCGACAAATGGGGAATTCCTGTTACGCAAAACAAGTTTCGTGCCCTCGTGGGCGAAGGCCGAATCGAAGCCGACAAGGTACTGCTGGTGAAGCCACAGACATACATGAATCTCTCCGGTGAATCGGTAGCGGAAGTCCTCAAGTTTTACAAGCTGATTCCGGACGATCTCGTCGTCATCTACGACGATCTTGATTTGCCGACTGGACATCTTCGTCTCCGGGAAAAAGGCAGCGCTGGTGGGCACAACGGCATCAAGTCGATGATTCAGCATTTGGGCACACAGGAGTTTAAACGAATCAAGGTCGGAATCAGTCGTCCTGAATCAGGGCGGAGCGTCAGCGACTATGTTTTGAATACGTTTCCAGTGGCGGAAAGAGCCGACATTCAAGAAGCGGTGAGCTTGGCTGCTGATGCATGCGCCATGTGGACAAGAGAGTCGTTTTTAAAGGTCATGAACCATTACAACAGCTTGAAGAAGTAGTATGATTTCCCACCCAATCGTCCATACTAACCGATAGGAACAGTATGGGGGTGGTATGTGCATGAGCATACGCTATACATGTCGTTGCTGCGGCATGAAGATTGCAGAATTTGACGAATCGCAAGTAACAGAAGCGCAGCTCGGGTTTGATTCCTTGACCCCGGAGGAACGTGCTCTTATAATATCGAGAGAACAAAGTGGAGATACGGTCGTCAGCATCACGTGCGACTATTGCCGTGAAGCGCTGATTCAGCATCCAGAGCTTTCGCTAGTCGGAAACCCACTTCAATAAGTGGATACGCATTAGGAAGGCTTGCACTGACAAGGCCTTAGCTTGGGGAGCTAAGGCTTCTTTTCGCATGGCTGACCTGCGGTTGTTGTGAACGTAAGCAAAGGTCTGATTTTAGTTGACAGAAGAATTAGAGAGGGGATTAGTGAATGCAAGTCATCATTAACCCGATGAAACAGGACACGAATGTCGGGACAATCGTGGCTGGTTTGGAGAAGGGGCTATATGAGCAGCTTGTCTCTGGCTTAGCTGGTTCCGCCCGGCAAGTATTGATGGCGTCATTACAACAAATGTCAGATCGTCCGGTCTGCGTAGTGACGCATAACATGTACCAAGCACAAAAAGTATACGAAGATTTGATCGAGTTGGTTCCCTCTGATCAGGTGTTGCTTTATCCCGGTAATGAGCTGATTGGCTCTGAGCTTGCCATTGCCAGCCCTGAAATGCTGGCGCAGCGAATTCATGTATTCAACCGTCTGGCCCAAGGCTTTACGGGTTTTTTGGTTGCCCCTTTTGCTGGCTTGCGTCGCTTGGTTGTTCCCCCGCAAGTATGGAAGGAAGCACAAATTCAGTTATCCGTCGGTGATGAGCTCGATATCGAGTCCTTTTTGCTCCGATGTATTGAGCTTGGTTATGAGCGAGTAGACATGGTCGAGCGCAAGGGAGAAATGAGTATTCGCGGTGGAATTATCGACTTGTATCCGATCGATTCGGAGTGGCCGGTGAGGATTGAGCTTTTTGATGTGGAGATCGACTCGATCCGTACGTTTGATATGCTCTCCCAACGGTCATTGGAATCCGTTCAGACGTATATTCTCGGTCCGGCAAAAGAAATGATCGCTACGACTCCGTTATTGCAGGAATCGGCTGTTCGCTTAGAACAAAAGCTGGGAGAAACCCTCGCTAATTTGAAGGATGGGGCTGCCAAGGAAAAGGTCATGGAGCGAATCGGCTCTGATGCAGAGAGAATGAAGCAAGGACAGCGTTTTGCACAGCTGTATTCGTACATCTCTGTCATTTACCCGACCGGTGATACATTATTGTCCTATATGCCTTCCGATACCTTGCTGATCGTTGATGAGCCTTCCCGTGTGTTGGATACGGCAGCGCAATTGCAAAAAGAAGAAGGGGAATGGCTGACAGGACGCATCATCCAGGGCGAATATATGTCCAATCTCAGCCTGTCGCGCACGTACGACGAGATCGTGTCGACGAAAAAGCGCCAGATCGTTTACCTCTCCCTATTTTTGAGACAATCACCGAAGACCCAGCCGCAAAACATCGTGAATCTGACTTGCCGCACCATGCAAAACTTCCACGGACAGATGAATGTATTGAAAACAGAACTGGCCCGTTGGAAGAAGTCCCAGGATCAGATCGTCTTTGTCGCAGCTGATTTGGAGCGTGCGAAGCGACTGGAGCGTGTCCTGCATGACTACGAAATGGAAGCGGACGTTTTATCAGATGCAGTGGAGACGGTGCCTCCGGGGCGTCCTACGATCATTTTAGGAAACCTCCAGACAGGCTTTGAGCTGCCGCTAAACAAGCTGGTTGTTATTACGGAAGGGGAAGTATTTACCGCGAAACAGCGCAAGGCACGCAAGGTTCAACAGACGATGAACAACGCGGAGCGTATCAAAAACTACCTCGAGCTCAAGCCTGGTGATTTCGTCGTCCACGTCAATCACGGGATTGGAAAATACCTTGGAATTGAAACCAAGGAAATTCTCGGAATTCATAAAGATTACCTTCATATTCAATACGCCGCAGGAGACAGTCTGTTTGTTCCGATTGATCAAATCGACCATGTGCAGAAGTACGTGGCGAGCGAAGAGGCACAGCCGAAGATATACAGCTTGGGTGGCAGCGAGTGGAAACGCGTCAAAAACAAAGTCCAGTCGTCTGTAAAGGATATCGCCGAAGATTTGATCAAACTGTACGCAGCCCGCGAATCGGCTGTCGGTCATATATTCTCTCCCGACACGACAGAGCAGCGTGAATTTGAGTCGATGTTCCCGTATCAGGAAACACAAGACCAGCTCCGCGCGATTTCTGAAGTGAAAGCGGACATGGAGCGCAAACGTCCGATGGATCGCCTCGTTTGTGGGGACGTGGGTTACGGGAAGACAGAGGTTGCGATTCGTGCTGCCTTCAAGGCTGTCATGGATGGAAAACAGGTAGCTGTTTTGGTTCCAACTACGATTCTTGCTCAACAGCATTACGAGACGTTCCGTGAGCGTTTTGCGGAATATCCAATCCGCGTGGAGGTATTGAGTCGATTCCGTTCGCGCAAAGAGCAGAATGCCACACTAAAAGGACTGAAGGAAGGCACAGTCGATGTCGTCATCGGTACGCACCGTCTGCTTTCCAAAGACCTGACATTCCGCGAGCTCGGTCTGTTAATCGTAGACGAGGAGCAGCGCTTCGGTGTGAGCCACAAGGAAAAGCTGAAGCAGATCAAAACGAATGTGGATGTCATGACTCTGACCGCTACGCCGATTCCACGTACCTTGCACATGTCGATGCTCGGTGTGCGTGATTTGTCTGTTATCGAAACACCGCCAGAAAATCGTTTTCCGGTGCAGACGTATGTGATGGATTACAGCCCTGCCCTCGTTCGTGAAGCGATTGAGCGTGAGATGGCTCGTGATGGGCAAGTGTTCTTCCTCTACAACCAAGTACAAGGAATCGAACAGATGGCGGAACAGATTTCTATGCTCGTTCCAGACGCGCGTATCGCTGTAGCGCATGGGCAGATGAACGAAAGCGAGCTAGAAGGCGTCATTCTCGACTTTTTGGAAGGGAATTTTGACGTATTGGTCAGCACGACGATCATTGAGACCGGGGTGGACATTCCGAACGTCAATACGCTGATTATTTACAATGCAGATAAAATGGGCTTGTCCCAGCTGTATCAGCTGCGTGGACGTGTAGGTCGTTCCAATCGAATTGCGTACGCTTACTTTACGTATCAACGAGACAAGGTGCTGACAGAGGTAGCGGAAAAACGTCTGCAAGCCATCAAGGAATTTACCGAGCTCGGCTCTGGTTTCAAGATCGCGATGCGAGACTTGTCCATTCGTGGAGCGGGTAATTTGCTGGGCGCTGAGCAGCATGGTTTTATTAATACGGTCGGATTCGACTTGTACAGCCAGATGTTGAAAGAGGCCATTGATGAGCTGAAGGGCGAAGTCAAACACGAAATTGTCACACCTGTGGAGATCAATCTGCAATTGGATGCCTATATTCCATCGATGTACATTACGGACAGCCGACAAAAAATCGAGATGTACAAAAAGTTTGTCGCGGTGTCTACCTTGGAAGACGTCGACGATCTGTCAGAGGAGCTGCTGGACCGTTTTGGACCCGTTCCGAAGCCGGTTGATAATCTGTTGACCATTTCCCGTTTGCGTGTGTATGCCCTGAAGCACCACATCACAGAAATTAGCCAAAAGAATCCAGACGAGATCAAATTGTTCCTGCACCCTAGTCAGAACAACAACATCGATGGTGGAGCGCTGTTTGCGCTTACCAGCAACTGGAGCAAGAGGGTTGGTCTGTCGGGTGGACAACAGATCACGATTGCTGTTAAAGTAAAGGGGTTAAAAGAAGATGAGGGCGTGCAGTTGGTTGAAAAGCTGCTGCGTCAATTTCACCAGGTGCGAAGAGACACCGGTACGGAGAGCCCTGTGTCTTAACTGACAAAATGGGCTTGCCCGGGAAGGGAGAACCTTATTTATGAAACGTTCAGTAGCGATTCTATCTTCGGCTGTTCTGGTCGTGGCACTCATGACTGGTTGCGGCGGAAAAGCAGAAGAAGCGAAACAAGATTCAAAAACTCCAGCGAATCAGACAGATGGCGGCAATCAAGCTGCTAATGATCCTTTGGTACAATTCCCTAAACTCACGCTGCCTTACGCAGCAGACCAGAAAGCGGTCATTGTGGAGTATCAAGGAGGAACTGTCGCAGGACAAGAGTTCGAAGAGTTCCTGCGTGTCATTAACTTCATGAACCCACAACAAGGCACCATGATTGAAATGGCTGATAGCAACTCACTGAAAGCATTTGCGCGTGAGTATACAGCTACCAAGGTTTTGGCTAGCCGTTCTGACGATGCCATGAAAAAAGAGTCCAAAGAACTCGCTGAGAAAACCTTCGAGAAAATCAAAACGCAATACATGAGCTTTTTGGGCAAGGATGAAGCTCAATTCAACAAGCTCATGGAAGGCCAAGGCGTAACCAAGGACATGATCGTACATCAGATGGACCTGATCAACCAGTCCATCAATGTGATGAAAAAGAATATCGACGATGCTACGCTGAAGCAAACCTATGATCAAATGGACAAAGCTTCCCGTACAGTTGCTTCTGTTCGCCACATCCTGATCTCTACCGAAAAGCGCAAACCAGAAGAGGCGTTGAAAATCTCCAATGACTTGGTAGCGCGCCTGAAAAAGGGTGAAGACTTCGCGAAGCTGGCAACAGAGTTCACAGATGACCCAGGCAGCAAGGAGTCTGGCGGCTTGTACGAAAATGCAGATGTAACGCAATGGGTACCAGAATTTAAAGAAGCTTCCCTGACACAAAAAGTCGGTGAAGTTGGCCCGCCAGTAAAAACTGATTTTGGTTACCATATTATTAAGGTCGAGAATCGCAAAGAAAAGACCTTTGATGAGATGAAGGAACAGCTCCGCGCGAGTTCTTTGGAGAAAGCCTACGATGCTTTCGGCAAGAACGAGCTGGACAAGCTCATTACGAAATTCAACATCCCGCAGTCCAAAAATGATGCTCCGGCGAAGAAATAAGAAGTTCGAAGAAAAACAGGGAATTCGTTTCCCTGTTTTTTCGTTTTCTCGCATATTCTTCAAACATGGGCAAATACTATTATCACTCGCTACCACCCGGGGGAGAGTAATTGAAGTAACTGGTAAAAATTGATACCTTCACCCATAGTTAAAATTAGAATTTGAGGAAAAAATACAACTAACCAACCACCATCTATTCACTACCCACTTCTTACGGGAAAGCGAGGCAACAAGACATGAAAGCAACTGGTATCGTTCGTCGAATTGACGACCTCGGTAGGGTCGTGATTCCTAAGGAGATTCGTCGTACACTGCGCATTCGTGAGGGCGACCCGCTTGAGATTTTTGTGGATCGTGACGGAGAAGTCATTCTCAAAAAGTATTCACCGATTGGAGAATTGGGTGATTTTGCAAAAGAGTACGCGGACTCTTTGTATGAAAGCATGAATCATACCGTACTGATTTCAGACAGGGATACTGTCATTGCTGTGTCGGGGGCATCCAAAAAGGAATACTTGGAGAAGCCAATTGGCAGTATTGTCGAGAAATGCTTGGAGGAAAGAAAGACCAGACTGGAGAAAAACACAGGCTCTTATGAAATTTGTCGTGACATGAACGAGACATATGGCTCGTTCGTCGTTGCACCGATTGTAGCAGGAGGCGATCCAATCGGGTCCGTGATCCTCCTCAACAAAAACGAGTCAACCAAGATGAGTGATTTGGAGATCAAAATGTCGGAAACAGCGGCCGGTTTCCTGGCAAAGCAGATGGAGCAGTAGGATCGATCAGCAAAAACAGCCTCGTACCCCGGGGCTGTTTTTCTTGTGCCTATGGCCTTGTGGTATAATGAACGAAGTTTTAGGTTGGAGAGGAGAAATTTCACGCACATGGCTCAAGAAAAGGCTTCCGTTCAATTTGTGAAAGGCGCGGCGATACTTGGAATTGCCGGTCTTGTCTCCAAGCTGTTAGGCGCTGTATACCGCATCCCATACCAAAACATTGCCGGAGATATCGGCTTGTACGTATATATGCAAGTATACCCGCTGTACACCGCGTTGTTGATTCTAGCGACGGCGGGTTTCCCCATTGCCATCTCCAAGATCGTCTCAGAGCGGGTCGCTGTTGGGGATGCGATCGGGGCGCGCAGGGCGTTTCGAGTAGCCAGTATATCGCTGGTCGTTCTCGGGATCTTTTTCTTCTTACTGTTATATGGAGGAGCACCTATGATTGCTCGTATGATGGGTGATGAGCATTTGATTACCCCGCTCCGAGCAGTAGCTTGGTCACTGCCATTGGTGCCGATGGTTGCGATCTTGCGCGGCTATTTTCAAGGGCATCAAAATATGATGCCGACTGGAGTCTCTCAGGTTGCTGAGCAGTTCATTCGCGTGATTTTCATTCTGGTTGCTGCATTCTGGGCGATGAACGTGTATCAGGACCCTTACCTGGCTGGTACAGGTGCCGTATTTGCTGCTTTTCCAGGTGCCATTGCCGCTATTCTCGTCTTGCTTTGGTATTGGAGAGCGGACAAGAAGATGGGGCAGCTGTCCATCGGTCACGTACAGCAATCGGCAGCGCAATCGTGGACCAATCGTCAAATATTACGTCATCTCTTGACCTACGCCGTTCCGATTTGTATGGGCGCACTGGTTCTGCCGCTTGTTCCGCTTGTAGACTCGATGACCGTCGTCAATATGCTGCAATGGAGCGGGACACCGGAGGACTTGGCCAAGCTCTTAAAGGGTGCATTTGACCGTGGTCAGCCACTCATTCAGTTTGGTACGTTTTTCGCCACGTCCTTGTCTCTGGCATTAGTGCCTGCGATCAGTGAAGCTGTTGCTCAGCGTCAGCATCAATTGATCTCTCATCGTTCCGAAATCGCGATTCGACTCACCTTCCTATTGGGATTACCTGCTTCCTTTGGACTTGCTCTGTTGGCGGAGCCGATCAACGTCATGCTCTACGGAGACAGCAACGGTACCGAGGCCCTCGCTGTACAGTCCTTCACGATTATTTTCGCCACAGTGAGTATTGCCAGCGCGGGGATTTTGCAAGGCTTGGGACGCGTAATGCGACCTGCCCGCAACCTGTTTATTGGTGTGTTGGTGAAGCTCATCCTCAATCTGGCGCTCGTTCCGTTCTGGGGTATTTCTGGCGCAGCAGTGGCCACTGTTTTAGCTTATTTGGTCGCCATGGGACTGAACGTTCTTGCGGTAATCAAATACACAGGAGCACACATTGGATTCCACCAAACGGTGAAAAAGCCATTTGTGTCCGTCGTGGTGATGTCGATTGTCGTGCTGATTGTGGAGTGGCTCGCTAATACAGTGCTCGGCGGTGCCGGACTTTCAAATCGCTTGTTCTATACGCTGGTAGGCTTGATTGCTGTCGGTTCAGGAGCATTGGTCTATTTGCTGGCGCTTTTGAAAACGGGTGGACTTACGAGAAACGATATTCAATTTTTGCCAAAAGGGAAGCGAATTGCTTCGCTGTTAACGAAATATAAGCTCCTCCCAGCGGAGAAAGCAAGAATGAACGAAAAGGAGGCGTGACGTGTGGAAATGAAGAATAAGACCATTACCGTAGTCGGTCTTGGTGCCGGAGATTTGGACCAGCTTCCTTATGGCATCTATCGTACGCTTAAAGCTGCTAAACAGCTGTATTTGCGTACGAAAGAGCATCCGGTCGTAGCCGAGTTGATCGCAGAAGGCATCGCGATTGAGTCCTTTGATGACGTATATGAGCAGCACGATACGTTTTCGGATGTGTACACCGATATTGTGGAGCGGCTTTTTTCACGGGTAAACGAAGCAGGCAGTCTTGTCTATGCTGTGCCAGGTCATCCTTTGGTGGCAGAACGTACCGTGCAGCTGTTGTTGGCAGAGGGACCAAACCGTGGCGTAGAAATCGAAATTGGCGGTGGACAGAGCTTTATCGATCCGTTGTTTGCCCGCCTACATATCGACCCGATCGAGGGATTCTCTTTGCTGGATGGGACGGCGCTCGCTGCTCATCAAGTATCACCGGGTCTGCATACGATTATCGCGCAAGTGTACGATGCCTTTGTGGCTTCTGATGTGAAGCTGACCTTGATGGAAGTGCTGCCGGACGATTACGAGGTGACGGTAGCGACTGCCGTAGGGGTAGCGGGGCAAGAAATCATTGAGACAGTGCCGTTGTATGAACTGGACAGACTCGATCATTTCGGGAATTTGTCCCTGGTGTATGTACCACCGACGAAGGATGAGAAGGTATCGTACCGCCAATTCTCCTACTTGAAGGAGATCGTGGCGATCCTGCGCAGTCCGGATGGATGCCCGTGGGATCGCGAGCAAACACATCAAAGCATCCGCAAAAACTTGATTGAAGAGACGTACGAGGTTTTGGAGACGATCGACGACGATGATCCAGATGCGATGTGTGAGGAACTGGGTGATTTGCTGATGCAAATCATGCTGCATTCGCAGATGGCAGCCGAAGACGGATATTTTTCGGTAGATGATGTTGTCGCGACGTTGAATGAAAAGCTAGTTCGCCGCCACCCGCATGTATTCGGGGAAAAGAGCGCGAATGATTCCGAGGAAGCGCTGGCGAATTGGCAGGAGATCAAAGCACAGGAAAAAGCAGCAAAAGGCATCGATGTAACGGTTCAATCACAGTTGGCGGGAATACCGCGTGACTTGCCAGCATTGATGTATGCGTACAAGCTACAGAAAAAAGCAGCGCAAGTCGGCTTTGACTGGGACGATATTGCAGACGTGTACAAAAAGGTAGAAGAGGAGTACCGCGAGCTGCAAGAAGCATCAGAGGAGGAACGTGCTGGCGAATTGGGTGATTTGCTATTCGCGGTGGTCAATCTGGCGCGATTCCTGAAGCTCGATCCAGAGGAAGCCCTCGCATTGACCAACAACAAGTTCAAGAAGCGCTTTTCCTATATTGAAGGCAAGCTGCAAGAGGCGGGTCGTACCTTCGAGCAGACAGACCTGCAAGAGATGGACAAATGGTGGGAGGAAGCCAAACATGAGACTCGATAAATATTTGAAAGTGTCTCGACTGATCAAGCGGCGCACGCTCGCAAAAGAAGTGTGCGACAAACAGCGTGTGGAAATCAACGATCGCCCTGCAAAGGCGTCCAGTAACGTGAAAATCGGCGACAAGCTGGCGATCCGTTTCGGACAAAAAATCGTGTCGGTAAAAGTAGAGGACATCAAGGAAAACCCACGCAAGGAAGAAGCGGCTTCGCTGTATAGCGTCATTGGCGAAGTTCCCGTTCCGCGTGATGAAAAAGAAGAAGACGCCTACCTCAAAGGGTAATGTGCGCGCAAAAAGAGACTGCCGAGATGGCAGTCTTTTTTTAGGCTTTTTTCCCAATCAAAGGATATAATGAGAGTACCTGAAGGCATTTCCGAAGGGATGTGTGCTGTATGCAACAAAACGGAGTTCGAACGGGCTACTTTTTGTCCATTTCGCTTCTGCTATCATCTATCCTGTACTTTTTTGCCTCGAACTGGCCGCTTATGGTCAGGGAGCAAAAGATCGGCGTCAGTATAGCAATCCTTGTTCTTTTTTATTTATTATCCTATGGACTGCGTTTCATCAAACGACATACGTTTTTGAGCAATTGGCTTCTGGTGGCTGGAGGCTTGGCTTTTGGCATCAGTGTGGCTTTGTTGGGGCAAATATACAATAGTCATGCCGATAGCTACATGCTGTTCGTCGTATGGCTCATTCCGAATTTGCTGTTCGCGATTTTGACGCGGTATCAACCATTCTATGTCATCAGCTATGTCCTTGCTCATTTGGCGATTTATTTCTTTCTCCATCCATCCGTTATTCGTGTAGCGCGTGAAGACGAGTGGTGGTTCATGATGTTTTGGTTGATTGCCTTGGGTAATATCATCTTGTTCTGGCTAACCTCTACGGGGAAATTGCATTCCAAGCCGATCTACTACTTATCGTTTCTGACGTTTTCCGTCAGTCTTTTCGGTTCATCCTTCACCGAAGTGTATGGTCCGCTCCCTGAGCTTTTATATGTCCTGACGGGCGGTATCCTGTTTGTCACGTTTTTAAAATGGGTGCCGAGTCGCGGGTTTCTGATTGTGACGGCCTCGTTGCTCTCGCTGTTTGTGCTCGTTACATTCATATCCTACATGGTGAAGTATTTCTCAGAAGGCTTCTTTGTTTTGATGCTGCTGCTGACCGTACTCATTATTTGGGGAGCAGTTGCAGGGATTAATTGGCTGCGCAAGGAATCAGCGTATCAAAAAAGCAAATGGGTTGTGTTTTTTCAAGAGGCATTTACGGTTCTCGTTACGACCATTGCCGCATCTATTGGAGCTATTTCGATAGCAGGTCTGCTTTTTCTGATCATTCAAGAGGAAACGGTTATTGATTTGCTGTTTTTCCTTTCCTTAATTGGCTTTATTGGCCCTGTGGTGTTTATGAGCAAGATGAATGCAACGGTACGATATACGCTGCTCTCAATGGGGTATATATTGGGTGTCGGTTCTGTTCTCTTTTTAGAAGGAGCTTACTGGATCGTTTTCCTGTTGGTACTGTTATACGTATGGAAAGCTGTCTCTGCCATTCCGGCGCGGCTTTTGACACAGCTGACCTTTTTAGTCGTCCTGGCTACGAAGCTGGATGAGTATCTGCCTTCCTTTGAATATGTACTCTTGATCATATTTACTACGCAATTGGCGATGCATTACGTAAAGCAATTGCCAGTCGTTTTGCAAAACAGCTCGTTGGTGTATGCCTTACTCTCGCTTTTGATCCTGACTGAGGAACGGTTTCAATCTGGCTCCATGAATGTGGTAGTGAATCTGGCTTTTTTCGCAGTCAGCACGTATTTGTTGTACCGGACATTGCATCAGCAAAATAAGGTGAGATTCGGAATCGTGCTCGGTTTCTGGTTTGCCTTTCTCCTCATGAAGTACTACGACATGCTATGGAGCTTGCTGCACAAGTCACTGAGCCTGCTTCTGCTCAGCCTGGTGTTTTTCATCGCTACCTTGTGGTGGGATCGAAGGTCGAAAATCGAGTGGCCGAAAAACGAGCCTTCCCTTTTTGTGAGAAAAGCGCTTGTGTTGCTTCCTATCATTTTGCTGCAATTTGTTTTGGTTGGCTATCAAGTATGGAGCAGTGAGACAATCCTGGCCAACGGAAAAACGGTGAAGCTGGAGCTAGTCCCAATCGATCCGCGTTCGTTACTGCAAGGTGATTACGTCAGGCTTGACTACACCATATCTACACTGGACCAGGAACAGGTTGACTCAAGGGATAAGATTCGAGTCGTACTGCGCCAACAAGCAGATGGATTGCACAGCTACAGTGGTTTTTATGAGATCGATGGTCAATGGAATCGTACCTACGAGCCTCAATCATCGGATGTGGTAATTAATGGAAGTGCGATCGGTATTAATCGGGTGGAATACGGCATAGAAAGCTACTTTGTCCCAGAAGGAACCGGACTTGAAGTGGAGCGGAATGCCAAGTACGCTATCGTGAAAATTGGTGAGAGAGGCGATGCCATCCTGGAGAGCCTGTCGAATCAGTAGATATTCCAAAAGAAGAAGCTGCCTGTGTCATCGGGCAGCTTCTTTTGCGTGAGGAAAATCATTCGTTACCAGTCTGTAACCCTTTCCTGCCGAACATTTCCTATCATAGTAGGGAATTGTAGAGAAGGAGGCGTTACCGTTGAACAAAAGCGTAAACAAAGGGATCTCAGTGCTGCTGGCTACTGCGGTACTGGCAAGTCCACTGATGCTCGAGCCAAAAGCGGCTTATGCTCTCTCTATCGAGGATGTTTCTGCAGACAGTACACGTGTGGACGAAGAAACAGAATATACGATTGAGTTTGAAATCAATAAGGACCTATCATCGGGCGACAGTATTTTCGTTAGATTCCCATCTGACTATTCGGTGGATAAAAAATTGAAAAAATCGGATGTCACGCTGGAAGATGATGACGATGACGAAATTTCGATCGACAGCGTATACGTAAGCAAGAATGTGGTCGAGATCGAAATCGATGAGAAGATCAAAAAAGGCACTGTACTCACACTGACCATTGATAATATCACCAACCCGGAAGACAAGGGCAGCTACGAAATCGAAGTAAAAACAAGTGCGGAGACCAGCTACAAGGGCGACAAGATTACGATCAGCAAATCTTCGAGCAGTAGCAGCAGTAGTAGCAAGGGTGACTTCGAGGCTTCCCCTAGCAGTAAAAATGCCGAGGACTCCATCTCCTTAACGCTCGGGAAATTTAATCTCAGCTCAAAAAGCAAACTGAAAGAGGGCAAATACATTTATGTCAATTTTCCCTCCAAGGACATGCTGCCAAAGAGCATCAGCAAATCTGATGTGAAAGTAAACGGGTACAAACCGGATTACGTCTCGATTCTCGACAACGACTCGATTCGGATTGAGATTCCGAGTGGTGCAGACGGAGATAGCTACATAAAGCTGGAGTTTACCTCTTCCGCGGGGATTGTAAACCCATCCAAGCCAGACAAGTACTATTCGTATGAAGTGGAATATGACAGCAAGGATTACAAGTCAAAAGATGTAGAGATTACAAACACAAGCAATACACCATTCACCGTTTCTTTGTCCGACAGTTCAGCGGGAGCGCGTACGAGCTATACGTTTGATATGGATCTTTCCTCCAAGCTGGGTTCGAACGTAGAAATCGAGGTCGAATTCCCAAGTGGGGTAACCGTTCCACCGATTCTTACCAGCAACAACGTCACCGTCAATGGTGCTCAAGTGACGAATGTAAGCGTGTTGGGGAATAAGGTTTATTTCCGCACACCTTACGGATTCACTAGTACGAATCGGGCGAGCATCAAGTTTGCCTTCGAAGGCTACTTGACCACTCCGAGAACAGCGGGAACTTATACCGTGACGACCAAAATCGACAACAAGACTTATAAGTCGAAGGAATTCCAAGTTTCTGGAGTGACTCCACCAGTCGCGGTGGATAATACATTGGCAACGGTTGGGCTGACGAGAGCGACGGCCTCTACTCCTGCTGGTATTTCAATCGGCATCAAAGCCATGGGCGCTCCGATTGTTCGCAATCAGGGCTTCATTGAAGTCGTACTCCCAGTTGGCTTCCGTGTCCCAGCCTACTTGCCAGCGAACACAGTAACGGTGAACGGTGTGGCCGCTAGCTTTGTTGGTGTGCGCGGACAAAATCTGATTATTATTCCTGCCCAGGATATTCCGGCAAAAACAGCTGCTCAGGTCAATATCGCCGAGACAGCTGGCATTGTGAATCCGGCTACTCCAGGTGTGTACAGCATTGGCGTCTACAACTCCGAGGAGAGAGGATTGCTCTTCTCTCGTCCGGCGACCGTTGTGGCTTTGAATGGCGTGAGCTTCAAGCAGAGCGTCGCTTCCTTTACGAAGGCTGGTAAAACAACCGGACTCGCAGTGGCACCGTATACCGTAAATGGCAACACGCTGATGCCAACTACGTTTTTCCGTGATGCACTCGGGTTTTCAATCAGCTACACCAAAACGACTGCCAAAGTCGTGAGCGGCAATACGGTTATGCAATTCAAGGTCGGTTCAAACGTAGCGACCATCAATGGCAAAAATGTAACGCTGCCTGCAGCGGTTCAGTTGAAAAACAACGTTCCTACTCTGCCTCTGAAAACCATCACGGAGCGTACCGGTTACAAAATCATCTATGTGAACGGGAACTACACCGTTTACAAGTAAGGATAGTTAGACAAACCCCGTATTTATACGGGGTTTTCTTTTGTGTATGGACCGTTTTTGTTCTAACAGGACATCCCTCCCCATACGATAGTACAAGAAGGGTACGTGAGGAGGGAGTAATCATGAACGATCACACGAGACGGCCACGTCATGAAGTCGTGATGATTAATCGTCGCAGCTTAGCGATATCGGGAGTAAAAAACGTCGAAAGCTTTGACAGCGAAGAATTCCTCTTGGAGACGGACGGCGGCTTTTTAACCATACGAGGCCAAAACCTGCATATGAAAAATCTGAGTCTGGAAACCGGAGAAGTAGCGATCGAGGGGCTCGTTCACGAGATGGCCTATCTGGAGCAAGGGCAGGCCGGCGATCGGTCGAGAGGATTCTTCGGCAAGTTATTCAAGTGAACATCGCCATCCAGTTACAGACGGTATTGGCCATGTCGACGTGTGGTGCACTGATGGGTATGGGATTCGATACGTACCATGTATTTAAGGGCAAGACCAGACTACCACTCTGGTTGGTCTTTTTCTTTGACATCCTTTTTTGGGTGGGCAGTATGGGCGCTGTCTTCTTGATTTTGGTGAAAGTGAACGACGGGATTATTCGGTTTCCGATATTTTTTGGAATGATATTTGGCGCGTGGCTGTATTTCTTATTAGGTAGTAAGAAGTATATCCTTTTCTTGCACAGCGTGATAAAATTCTGTCAGTGGTTTTACCGTACGGTCGTAAAAATTATAGACATCCTGCTTGTACGTCCTGTGCTCTTTCTTTTCCGAGTGATCATCATGGTGCTGACATTTTTGTATTCCGTGTTGCTCGCGATCCTCGGCTTTTTGTGGAAAGTGACGCGTTTTGTCACCTCTCCTTTTGCCAGATGGGGTCAACATTTGGGGAAAAAAATGTTCGGAAAAACAACAGGATTTTGGACCAATTGGAAGAATTGGTTTCACTCAAAGAGAAAACGGGAGTAGATTCGAGGTGGCGTACTGATGAAGGAAGCAAGAACCTCTTCCATTAACCGAAAAGGACAAAGAAGGAGAATGCGTCTCTTTTTCTTTGTGATCCTGTGCTTTTTCGTCTGGACTAGCTATACCTTGTTTTTGCAAAGTGGCGAGTTGTCCAAGAAGGAGACAGAGCTGGAAGCCCTGAAGCAAGAATCAGCGGTCTTGCAGCAAAAACAAGAGGATCTGACCTATGAAGCAAGCCGGCTAAACGATCAGGAGTACTTGGCGGAGCTGGTACGTAAGCGAATTTTGTTTACCAAGCAAGGCGAAAGCATCTATATCATTCCGGATTGAGTATACAGCTGATCTTCAACGAGAGGGAGGCATTCCACGTCATGGAGATCGAGGTCGGGAGCATACTGGAAGGGAAAGTCACGGGTATCACCAAATTCGGGGCGTTTGTTCAACTGCCGGGCGATGTGACCGGACTGGTGCATATTAGTGAAATTGCTGACGTCTACGTCCGGGACATCCATCAATTTTTAAAGATAGGAGACACGGTAAAAGTAAAAGTCCTCAGCCTCCGTGAGGGCAAAATCGGTCTTTCAATCAAAAAAACAATGGAAAAGGAACGGCCACCCCGCCATCAGCGGGGGCGAAGTGAAGGCTTTGAAGAAAAACTGAACCGCTTTTTGAAAGAAAGTGAAGACAGGCAGTCCTCCTTGAAGAAAAGCGTAGAGAAAAAGGGCCGCGGTCGGTCTTTTTAATTCGGAAAATTATGACTTTTCTTTCTTTGTGAAAAGTGCATTTTGACTGTAAAAATAGGAAGGTCATTTCAAAGTGTTGACGAATAGAGTATCCTAAGCCCGTTTCGCAAAGCGCGAATCACCTGTCAGCCGACGTTATCCGCCATAACGTCGGTTTTTTTTGTCCATTTGCGTTACTGAATTTGTCGCACGATTCTGTGAATATTCATTGGATTTTTGACAAATTTTACAATGCCCCCTCCGTATAATGGAGAAACACATTGACCAAGAACGGGGTGGAGCGAAATGATTGCGAACAAAAACGTAACACAAGCCGGACAGGCTTGGACGCGGCAAGTGTCCGATCGAATGGGTACCACTGCCCAAACGTGGGGAGAAAAAGTAGCAGATTTCATAGAGAAGTGGAATGTTCTCCCCATCCTCATGGGCTTCTTATTAGGACGAGCTCTAATCGTGGAAGAGCTAACCCCCTTTGCTATACCGTATTTCATTGTCATGTTTTATATTCGTCGAGATTGTTTGCTTGTCACGGGGATGGCTCTTATTATCGGCGCTTTTACCCAGTCGGTGCCTGTTGGACTGGAAACCGCCTTGAGCGTGATACTTGCCTTGTTTGCCTGCAAACTGATGAATAAAATGCGCAACAAAGATTTTTCACGGACGCCTTTGCTGGTCGTCGGGACGATTTTCATCAGTCGTCTGTTGTATGCGGTTCTGACCAATCAGGTAACGACCTACGAGCTCGTGATGGTAGCAGTGGAAGCGATTCTTGGCTTTGTACTGACGCTCATCTTCATCCAGTCCTTATCGATCATTCATTTGGCGAAGCCTTATGAGCCTCTCAAAAATGAAGAGATCGTTTCGTTAGTCATTTTACTGGCTTCCTTGATGACGGGTACTGTGGATTGGATGGTCGAAGGCATTTCGATGGAGCATGTACTTACACGTTATTTGCTGCTTGTCTTTGCTTTTGTCGGTGGTGGCACGATCGGTGCGGCTGTTGGTGTGGTCACAGGTCTCATCCTCAGTCTGGCTAATGTGAGTGCTCTTTTACAAATCAATCTGCTCGCTTTTTCCGGTCTTCTGGCAGGCTTGCTGAAGGAAGGCGGCAAAGTGGGCGTATCCGCAGGCTTGTTGATCGGTACGGCTATTCTTGCGATTTATGGTGGAGCAGAAGAGACACTCTACTTCTCCTTGATTGAAACCTCTCTGGCCATTGTGCTCTTCATTCTGACCCCCGCTGCTCTTTGGAAAAAAGTAGCCCGATTTATCCCCGGGACTCCCGAGAATCTACAATCCCATCAAGAATACATGCGCAGAGTCCGCGATGTGACAGCGGGCAAAATCCAGCAATTCTCCGATTTGTTTACGCAACTCTCCCATAGCTTTGCCCAGACAGCCGATCCTGAAGAAATTGAAGAACAGGCCGATGCCTTTCTTAGCCGCGTATCTGAATTTACCTGCCAGAAATGCTGGAAAAAAGAACAATGCTGGGAAAAAGATACGCAATCGACCTATGAGGGAATGCGCTTTTTAATGGAAAAAGTGTACGAGAATGGTACCTTGGCTGGCGTTACACCACCGCGTGATTGGGAGCGCAAGTGTGTCAAAACCGAAAAGGTCATGACTGTAATGGAGCAGGAATACGATCGCCAGCAATCGTTTGACCAACTGAAAAAGCAGGTAAAGGAAAGCCGGATGCTCGTAGCTGACCAGCTATCGGGAGTCTCGCGTGTCATGAGTGATTTTGCCCGGGAAATACAACGGGAGGGCATGGAGCTGAGCTTTCAGGAGAAGCAGGTCTCACAAGCATTGGAGGGCTTGGGTCTGTCGGTACGCCGCGTAGAAATACACAGCTTGGAAGAAGGGAAGGTCGATATCGAAATCAGTCAGCCGACTTGCTATGGCCGCGATGAATGCGCGAAGATCGTGGCTCCCATGCTCACGGAGATTTTGGGAGAAAACATTGTGGTTCGCGAGCGGCATTGTGAAGCGCAAAAAGACGGTTCATGCACGATGTGCCTTGCTTCCGCCAAAACATATGAGATCGATATCGGGGTCGCAGGTGCAGCCAAGGACGGCAAGCTATTATCTGGTGACAGCTTCCGCACGATGGATTTGGGTAATGGAAAAATGGCGCTGGCGATCAGCGATGGAATGGGAAATGGCGAGCGGGCATCCATAGAGAGTCAGTCCGCCCTCGATATGCTCCAGCAGCTTCTGCGCTCTGGTATGGACGAAAAAATTTCGATCAAAACCGTTAACTCCGTGCTCGCCCTGCGCTCCAAGGAGGAAATGTTCGCGACGGTGGACTTGGCTCTGATCGATTTGCAAACAGCTCATACGCGTTTTGTAAAAATCGGCTCTACCCCGAGCTTTGTCAAAAGAAATAAAGATGTCATCACGATCACCGCCAACAACCTGCCAGTGGGGATTTTGGAAGAAATCGAGGTGGATGTCGTATCTCGTATGCTCAAGCCAGGTGATTTGCTCGTAATGATGTCCGACGGCATCTATGAGGCGCCGCGCCATATTGAGAATAGGCAAGCGTGGATGAAGCGAATCATCAGTGAACTGGAGACGAATGACCCACAGGAGGTCGCTGATTTACTGTTGGAAAAAGTCATTCGCCAGCATTCCGGACAAATTGTTGATGACATGACTGTGTTGGTGGCGCGAATTGATCGCTTTGTACCACAGTGGGCTGCCATCGCGGTGCATGGGATGGAGAAGCTTGAGCGTCCACGGATTGTGAGTTAGGAGTATGTTTTCTCAATTACCCGTCGATACTGTTGCTAAAAATACCCTGCGAAGTGAAGTGGATGAATGGTCACTACACGGAGCTGGGGCTGACAAAACAGATCGAATGGGGAGATTATTGTGAAAGAAGCGACACTTCGTCAAATACTGGTAGTGACAGACGGCTGCTCCAACTCGGGGATGAGTCCCGTTGCTGCAGCGGCATTGGCACGAGAGCAAGGAATTACGGTCAATGTGATTGGCGTAATCGACAAGAGTGAGCTGGGTGAGAAAGGGGAGAAGGAAATTAGGGATATTGCGGAAGCAGGCGGTGGACTCTGCGACATCGTGTACCCCCAACAGCTTGCGCAAACGGTACAAATGCTGACGCGAAAAGCAATGACGCGCACCATTCATCAAGTGGTTAATAAAGAATTAAAAGAGATTTTAGGCGATTCCGGAATAGAGGAGCTGGCACCTGATAAAAGAGTGCAGGTTGCCGGAATGGTTGACGAGTTAGGTGAAAAAAGCAGCTTGAACGTCGTGATGCTGGTCGATACTTCAGGAAGTATGAAGCCAAAGCTGTCGGCTGTTCAGCAAGCGATACACGATTTCAGTATCAGTCTGCATTCGCGGAGTGGACAAAGCAGAATGGCGGTAGGTTCATTTCCGGGGAAACAAAAGCATCTCGATATCCGCATTCCGTGGACAGAAAAGGTCGAGCAGGCCCATCAAATTACGAGTGATTTGGCGATGAGCGGAATTACTCCTACAGGCCCCGCCATCGTAGAGGCAATTGCCCTGTTTGAGCAGGACAAGCTCCCACGCACGCTGCAAGAGCGTTACATCGACCAAGACGAAGAGGACGACTCGAACGGAATGCTGCGTGACCATGTCTTTTAAGGCAGCCACCCCCGACCTGCCCAAGCACTTTACAGGCAAGTGGAACAAAAAATCGTACCACGTCTTACGGGAGTTGGGGCGTGGTGCAAACGGGACCGTGTACTTGGTATCCCAAGGTGGCGTACAGCGCGCGGTTAAGGTCGGTGTGGAAGGCATAGATATTTTAATGGAAGTGAATGTGTTGAAAAGCACACAGCAGGGGCGGGATTCCAAAGTGGGACCGCTCCTGTGTGACGTGGACGATCTCATTGTAAACGGGAAGGCCTGTACGTTTTATGCCATGGAGTATCTTCAAGGCCTGCAACTGGATGAATATATTAAGCAAGAGGGTACAGATTGGGTGGCCGTGATGATGGTTCAATTACTGGCGCGACTGGATGTTTTGCACCAACATGGCTATATTTTTGGTGATTTGAAGCCGCAGAATGTGATGGTTACCCAAACGGACAAGCAGGTACGCTTGATTGATTTCGGTGGAGTGACCAAGTTGGGTAATGCGGTTCGACAGTTTACAGAAGAGTACGATCGAGCTTTTTGGCACGCAGGTGATAGGCGGGCTGAAGTAAGTTATGACTTGTTCTCGACAGCCGTGATGATGGTGCGTTTGACGGTTGGACCGGAAACGTGGAAAAACAGCCTTGGTGACCCACGTCACACGATATTACTCTGTGATATAATACGAAAAAGTGACAGCCTGTATTCTTACCGGGAGCCTTTATTGAAGGCGTTTCACGGCAAGTTTGCGACCGCGAAAGAAATGCGAGCGGAGCTGTTGGCAGTCTTGCGAGATAGCATGGGCGCCAAACCGCAAAAGCCGCAAAAGAAAACACGGACGAAAGGGAACGCAGGGGCGGGCATTAACGGTCTTTTTGTCGCCTCGTTACTCTTATTGGCTGGCACTTTGTATTACGCATGGTTTATGTGAAGGATGTGACGGTTCGTGTCCTCAGATTTGGTGATGGATACTTGCTTGTTGGCAGGCTCGATTATTTTGAAAAACGGTGGAGAGACATACCGGACGGAAGAGACAATGGCATTGATTGCGAAGGCAGCGGGGATGGATGACGTCAACAGCTCTGCTACGCCTACGAGCATCATTCTGTCCTTTCGTTGCAGTGGACTGGATCATACTAGAATGGTTCGTACCCCCAAACGTACGACCAACCTCAATAAAATTACGCTCGTAAATGATGTTTCCCGACAGTTTGTCGGTGGGAAAATTAATTTGGAGCAAGCCTATCGGACGCTGCGTGAGATCGATCAGAAAAAGCAGATCTATCCGAAATGGTTGCAGCATCTAGCAGCCGCTACGGCCAGCGGCTCCCTTT
>NZ_AKIX01000090.1:0-2412 GCF_000282075.1 Brevibacillus sp. BC25 | reverse complement strand
ACCCGCCGTATTACCTGATGCAACAGGTTATGGGCGTATCGTGCGCAATGAGGCGGGCGAAGTATTGCGAATCGTGGAACATAAGGACGCTACAGAAGCGGAACGGGCGATCAGTGAAATTAATACGGGCATATACTGCTATGACAACCGAAAATTATGGAAAGCCTTGGCGGAAGTGAAAAATGACAACGCACAAGGCGAATACTATGTAACAGACGTTGTCGGTATTTTGCGTGAGGCAGGTGAAAAGGTAGTTGGATACGAAGCGGTTGACCCGGAGGAAACAATGGGTGTTAACGATCGTGTACAGCTATCGGAAGCAGAAGCCTACATGAAAAAACGTATTATGACTGGTCACATGAGAAATGGTGTGACAATCATTGATCCAGCTGCTACGTACATCGAAACTGATGTGAAGATTGAGGCAGATACCGTGATTCACCCAGGCTCTTTCCTGCGTGGACAAACAACCGTTGGAGCTGATTGTGTAATCGGACCCCAAGCGGATCTGACGAATGTGGAAGTAGCGAGTGGCGTGAACATTTCTTACTCGGTGATGGTTGATTCGAGTGTGGAAAGCGACTCATCTGTAGGGCCATTTGCTTATGTTCGACCAGGATCACAGATTGGAAGCAATGCCAAAATCGGTGATTTCGTGGAATTGAAAAATGCGAAAATTGGTGACGGTACGAAGGTTCCTCATCTCAGCTATGTAGGAGATGCGGAGATCGGAGACGGAGTCAATATTGGCTGTGGAACGATTACCGTCAACTATGATGGTGCAGTGAAGCATAAAACAACAGTAAAAGATGGAGCATTCATCGGATGCAACAGCAATCTGGTTGCGCCTGTTACAGTTGGACAAAATGCTTATGTAGCTGCAGGATCGACCATTAATCAAGATGTGCCAGATAATGCGCTTGCGATCGCACGTGAGCGTCAAGTAAATAAAATCGATTACGCGAACAAAATGCCTCGCAAGGGCAAAAAGCAATCATAAACGGGAGGTTCTTGAGAAGATCATGGCTAACTACCGCGACCCAAAACTGAAGGTATTTACGTGCAACGCAAACCCGGAACTGGCAAAAGAAATCGCCGAACACATCGGTGTACCACTCGGAAACGCACAAGTAGTGCGCTTTAGTGATGGCGAATGCCAACTCAAACTCAATGAAAGCGTTCGCGGTTGTGACGTATTTGTCATTCAGCCTACTTCTGCTCCTGTTAATGAGCATTTGATGGAGCTTTTGGTCATGGTCGATGCATTGAAGCGCGCTTCGGCTAAGAGTATTAACGTGGTAATTCCTTACTACGGTTATGCTCGTCAAGATCGTAAAGCACGTGCACGTGATCCAATCACGGCCAAGCTGGTTGCGAACCTGATCGAGACAGCAGGTGCACAACGTGTGATTACGATGGATCTGCACGCAACACAAATCCAAGGTTTCTTCGATATTCCAGTTGATCATCTGCTGGGTGTGCCTATCTTGGGTAAACACTTCTCTGAAAAAGGTCTGAAAGATATCGTTGTCGTATCTCCAGACCATGGTGGAGTGACCCGTGCTCGTAAATTGGCAGAACGTCTGGAAGCGCCTATTGCCATTATTGACAAACGTCGCCCAGAACCAAACGTAGCCGAAG
Organism: Brevibacillus sp. BC25; assembly: GCF_000282075.1. Lineage (NCBI taxonomy): Bacteria > Bacillati > Bacillota > Bacilli > Caryophanales > Paenibacillaceae > Brevibacillus > Brevibacillus sp. BC25. Next base: position 771 of record NZ_AKIX01000090.1, on the reverse strand, counting down.
TAATGAACATCGTGGGTAACATCGAAGGCAAAACAGCGATCATCATCGACGATATTATCGATACTGCTGGAACGATCACGCTGGCTGCAAGTGCACTTGTAGAAGCAGGCGCACGTGAAGTATATGCATGCTGCACGCACCCAGTTCTGTCTGGTCCTGCTATCGAGCGTATTGCTAACTCGAAGATCAAGGAACTGATTGTGACCAACTCGATCCCGCTGACAGAAGAACAAATTATCGATAAGATTACCGTTCTTTCCGTAGCACCAATCATTGGTGAAGCAATCATTCGTGTTCACGAAGAGCTTTCCGTAAGCAAGTTGTTCGATTAATATACCAATCCCCTATTCGGGGATTGAACTAAACCTCTGATGGACAAGCTAGTGAGGAAACTTTTACTAGCGGTCCGAAGGAGGTTTTTTTGTGGAACAATTACAGGCACAGTCTCGTGAAAAAAAGACAGGCAATGCTGTAAAGGTACTGCGCAAGGAAGGTTGGGTTCCCGGTATTATGTACGGCAGCGAAGTGGGCAATAAGCCGATTCAGCTCAAAGGAAGAGAGCTGGATGCTGCCCTGCGTCACCAGGCGACGAACAAGCCATTCCGGTTGAGTGTAGACGGGGACACGCACGATGTCATGGTTTATGAGCTGCAACGGCATCCTTTGCAGGGGAACATTTTGCATGCAGATTTTAAGAAGATCAATATGAATGAAAAAATACACACGTCCGTTCCTGTCCTCATGACAGGAGATCCGGAGTTGGGTGTGGCT
>NZ_AKIX01000089.1:0-1264 GCF_000282075.1 Brevibacillus sp. BC25 | reverse complement strand
TTGGTCAAGACCCCGTTTAGTGGACATTAAGAAAAACACCTAGGCTGTAAGCTGGCGCCGATACTCAATCGGTGCTAGCTTATTTAATTTTCTTTGTGGTCTCTTCTGGTTGTAAAACTGAATGAATTCATCAATTCGCCTTTGTGCCTCGTCAACGGTTCGTATATCATAAGGATAGAGCCCTTCCGTTTTGAGATGCGAGAAGAAGCTCTCCATAGAGGCATTGTCATAACAATTGCCTCGCCGTGACATGCTGATTTGGGCGCCAACCTTTGGCAGCATGTCGTGATAAGCATGGGACGTGTACTGGAATCCTTGATCGCTGTGAACGATCAATCCAGTCATGTCCCCTTTCTTTTCGAAAGCTTTTGCAAAGGTCTGCAAAACGAGCTCATTATCATTACGCTTGCTCATGTGGTAAGCGATGATTTCATTGTTAAATAAATCTTTGATAGCAGAGAGGTACAACCATGTCTCTCCAATGCGATACTGTGTGACATCCGTTACCCACTTTTGATCCGGCTTGTCTGCACGGAAATGTTGTTGTAGCAAGTTTTCCGCGATTCGGCTGCCAACCGAAGAACGGTAGTTGCTCTTATGTTTGCGACGAGTTCGAGAACGTAGACCTAGTTCTTGCATCAAGCGTAGGACTCGCTTATGGTTCACCCATATGCCATGGTCCTGAAGAAGAAACAGTTGAATCTGTCGATATCCGTATTTCCCTTCGTACTTCATATACAGTGCTTGAATCAATTCTTTCAGCCACTTGTCCCGATCCGCTGCTTTTCGTTTTTTGTAAGCGTAGTAACCACTTCGAGAAACGCCGAATAGCTGGCACAGTTGACTTACCGGATACCATTTTGAGGCCCTCTCAACTGCTTCGTACTTTCTCCGTGCACCTCCTGAATCCAGATTTCCAAACACTTTTTTAGCATCGTATTCTCTCTTTTCAACTTTTGGACATATCTCTCCTGATCGATATATTCTTCTCGTCTTCCTCGTTGATTGAGTAGACCAAATTCCCCTAGCTTTCGATACTTTCGCATCCATACTTTCATCCGATCTCTATCTTGAATGCGCAGATGCTCTGTAATCTGTCGATATGTCCATTTCTCCTCAATATGCAGGCGGATTGCCTCTTTCTTCAATTCCTCTGAATATGACTTGAACTTCTGCCCCTTTATTGCCATAAAAAAACACCCCTTAGATTTCATCGGTTAAACCTAGGGGTTTTTCCAATGTCTATTCTAAGGGGTGCACTTCA
>NZ_AKIX01000088.1:0-51863 GCF_000282075.1 Brevibacillus sp. BC25 | reverse complement strand
AAGCGGCTGCTCCGACGTGCGGCAGTCGCCGCTATTGGCCAATAACTCGTCGGAAATATCGCATCTGCAGCTATCACTCGCGATGAGCCCTATGTCATCATCAGCAGGTTGAGCTACGAAGAGGCGAAAAAGGAAGCCCAGGACTTCGATAATCTACTCACTCAAAAGAACTACGGAGATCGCTCCTACACTGGCGTAGACTTGGATGGTTACACCAAAGGCACTTATCACAGATCGACAAACGGGAAAACAAAAAGAAAAGTCTCAAGGAGAATTCCGAACAAAAAAGGAGGCACAACTCGCAGCAATTGAAGAGGAATCAAAGATCAGCCATTTTGGTTTTGCTGAGGAACGGTAGCGAACGGGGGAAATGTCCACCTTAACATCCTGCCTCGGTGGGGAAACTACCGCCTAAAAGACATCCCACGAAATGACTACCAAAAATGGATCAACGAACTACGTGGTCATTACAGCGAAGGAACGTCCGGCGAATACACAGCATATTCAGTTCAGCAATGAATGGCTCCGGACGGCGAAACGATTGCAAAGACATTAATGGTTAATAAAACTCTCGTCTACCCATTAAATTCGCAGCCCTATTTATCAACGCCGAAAACCAAAAACAGTGAAAGAACCATCAAACTGGATGAAATCACGCTAAAACTAATGAGGCGCCACAGGGTCAACCAAAAAGAAGTTTGCAAACGAGTCGATCTCCCCGTTCTCTCGTCTCACGCCCTCAGACATACCCATTACTCGAAGCAGGGGTAAATAAAAATACGTGTCCGAGCGACTTGGGCACGCAAGCGTGAAAGTCACAGCGGACACGTATCTACATGTTACAAAAAAGATTGAGGACGATGCTCTCACTCTTTATGAGCGATACGTCCAGAACTAAATTGTGGGCAAATTGTGGGCAAACCCATTTTTAAAGCTCGGAAACCCTTGTGACGCAATGGTTAACCGATAGAACCTTCCATCTCAAACTTAATGAGACGGTTCATCTCTACCGCATACTCCATCGGCAATTCTTTTGTGAATGGCTCGATGAAGCCCATTACGATCATCTCAGTCGCTTCTGCTTCTGACAAACCGCGGCTCATCAGGTAGAAGAGTTGATCCTCGGATACCTTGGATACAGTCGCTTCGTGCTCCAGCGTGATGCTGTCGTTCATGATCTCGTTGTACGGGATCGTGTCGGACGTGGACAGTTTATCCAGAATCAGCGTATCGCACTTGATGTTGGACTTGGAGCCTTCCGACTTGCGTCCAAACTGCGACAGACCACGGTAGGTTACTTTTCCGCCATCACGGGAAATCGACTTGGAAATGATCGTCGATGTGCAATCTGGCGCCAGGTGAATCATTTTCGCACCTGCGTCTTGGTGTTGTCCTTTTCCTGCTACAGCAATGGAAAGAACGGTACCTTTCGCGCGAGGTCCTTTCATGATAACAGCTGGGTATTTCATGGTCAGCTTGGAACCGATGTTACCATCGATCCATTCCATGTTCGCATCCGCGTAAGCAACCGCACGTTTAGTAACGAGGTTGTATACGTTGTTGGACCAGTTTTGGATCGTGGTGTAACGGCAACGAGCGCGTTCTTTTACAATGATTTCTACGACAGCGGAGTGCAAGGAATCCGTGCTGTAGATTGGAGCTGTACAGCCCTCTACATAGTGAACGAAGGAATCTTCATCGGCGATGATCAGCGTACGCTCGAATTGACCCATGTTCTCCGAGTTAATACGGAAGTAGGCTTGCAGTGGAGTTTCTACTTTTACGCCTTTTGGTACGTAAATGAAGGAACCACCGGACCATACTGCGGAGTTCAACGCAGAAAACTTGTTGTCTGCTGTAGGAATCACTGTCGCGAAGTATTCTTTCACGATTTCTGGGTGCAGTTTTACTGCGGAATCCATGTCGCAGAAGAGAACGCCCAGTTTTTCCAGGTCTTCCTGCATGTTGTGGTATACAACCTCAGATTCATACTGAGCAGATACACCTGCGAGGAACTTTTGCTCTGCTTCTGGAATACCCAGCTTGTCAAAGGTTGCCTTGATTTCTTCTGGCACCTCATCCCAGCTACGGCCTTGCTTTTCAGAAGGCTTTACGTAGTAGGTGATGCTGTCAAAATCGAGGTCGTCCAGATCGCCGCCCCATTTTGGCATCGGCATGCTGTTGAAGATGTCCAATGCTTTTAGACGGAATTCCAGCATCCATGCTGGCTCATCCTTGATCTTCGAAATTTCTTCGACGATCTCGCGGGTCAAACCCTTTTTGGTACGGAATACAGAAACGTCCTTATCGTGGAAGCCGTACTGATACTCCTGTATTTCTGGGCCTTTAACAGCCATCGTTGCTCACTCCTTCGTGTTCATGTCCCTTACCCATCACTATTCTTGCTCCGCCTGTTTGACACCTTGCTCCAATGCTTTCCAAGCCAATGTCGCGCACTTGATTCGCGCTGGGAACTTGGCTACGCCAGACAGGGCTTCGATATCACCAAGATCAATCGAGTCATCGATTTCTTTGCCTTGCATCATATCGGAGAATTTTTGCGACAGCTCCAGTGCTTCTGCTACTGGCTTGCCTTTGACAGCATCCGTCATCATGGATGCAGATGACATACTGATTGAGCAGCCTTCGCCGAGGAACTTCGCGTCCACCACCTTGCCGTCCTCCACTTTCAAGGAGAGCGAGATGCTGTCGCCACAGGTCGGGTTATTCAAATTCACAATGAGTCCGTCGGATTCTTCCAGCTTGCCACGGTTGCGCGGTTTCTGGTAGTGATCCATAATGACGCGGCGGTATAAATCATCAAGAGAAGACATTGCCGAAATACTCCTTCGTCTTCTTCAAGCCCGCGATCAGCACATCTACTTCTTCTTCTGTGTTGTACAGGTAGAAGCTTGCCCGAGCGGTAGCCGTCACATTCAGCCAACGCATCAGCGGTTGTGCGCAGTGATGACCGGCACGAACTGCGATTCCGTAACTGTCCAGCACCGTCGCCAGGTCATGCGGATGTACTGTATCCAGGTTGAATGTAATTAAACAGCTGCGGTCCTGCTGTGGGCCGTAAATCTTCAAGCCTTCTATCTCGCGCATTTGTTCCATCGCGTACTTGACGAGATGTTTTTCATGGCGCTCGATATTGTCCATTCCGATCTCTTCCAAAAAGTCAATCGCTGCTCCCAATCCGATAGCTCCTGCGATGATCGGCGTTCCTCCTTCAAATTTCCAAGGAAGCTCCTTCCACGTGGAATCGTACATATCCACATAGTCGATCATTTCTCCGCCGAACTCCATCGGCTCCACACGCTCCAGCACCTCACGCTTGCCGTACAGAACACCTACGCCTGTCGGGCCTGCCATCTTGTGCGCTGAAAACGTATAAAAATCGCAATCCAAATCCTGGACGTCGATTTTCTTGTGTGGAGCACCCTGCGCTCCATCAACAAACAAAAGTGCGCCATGCTGATGAGCGATTTGGGCAATTTCCTTGATTGGGGTAGTATCCCCCAATACATTGGAAACATGGTGAATCGCAACGAGTTTGGTATTGTCCGTAATTGTTTCCTTGACTGCCTCCAGAGTAACGGTACCGTCCTCTGCCAGCGGAATGAACTTGAAAGTCGCTCCGGTCGCCTTGGCTGCCTGCTGCCATGGAATGAAATTGGCGTGATGCTCCACCAAAGTGGTCACGATTTCATCTCCAGGCCCCAGGTACTTGCGAGCATAGCCATAAGCTACCGTATTACAAGCAGATGTCGTACCACGTGTAAAGACGATTTCTGCGGCTTCACGGGCGTTGATGAAGGCGCGAACTTTTTCACGCGCGCCCTCGTACCCATCTGTCGCTATGTTACCCAAGGTGTGCACGCCACGGTGCACATTGGAGTTATACTCCCTGTAGTATTTATCCATCGCCTCGATAACCTGAATCGGTTTTTGAGAGGTTGCACCATTATCCAAATAAACGAGCGGATGTCCGTTTACTTCTTGGTGTAGGATGGGAAAATATTTCCGAAGCTCCTTGGCGTTCATTAGCCTAACTTCCTTTCAAGCGCCTGACGGAGTCTGTTTTTCACTTCTTCTACTGGAATCTCAGCGACAACTGGCTCCAGGAAGCCGAGAATGATCAGACGTTCTGCGCCTTGACGGGAAATACCACGAGACATCAAGTAGAAGATAGACTCTTCACTAAAACGTCCTACCGAAGCTGCGTGACCCGCTTTAACGTCATCCTCGTCGATCAACAGGATCGGGTTGGCATCACCGCGAGATTTATCGCTCAGCATCAGGATGTTTTCCGCCTGTACGCCGTTTGCCTTTTCAGCGCCTTTTTCGATTTTCGTGATACCGTTTAGGATACTCACTGCTTCATCCGTCATAACAGCCTTGCTCACCATGTCAGACTCCGTGTGCGTGCCGATATGCTGAACTTGGGAAGTGAGGTTTTGGCGTTGGGAACCAGTACCTACAGAAATGGATTTGGTCTCTGCGATCGAAGCAGTTCCCTTGAGGATGGTGGTGTTGTTGGCAACGGTATTGCCATCGTTCATCTCACCCAAAATCCATTCCATTTTTCCATCGCGATCAACAGTTGCACGACGGAAGCTGTAGTCGTGAACGTCTACAGACAGAGAACGTACAGAAGCTACTTGCACAGATGCGCCCGCGCCTACATATACTTCAACAACGCTGTTCGCAACCATGCTTTTGCCTTCGCCAGATACATATGTATCCACGTAGGTTACTTTGCTGTTCGCTTCTGCCACGATCAAAACATGTGGAGCCAACAGAGCATTGTCGCCTGCGATTTCATACACAGTTTGCAGGGGAACATCTACTTCCACGTTTTTCGGAACGTAGAGGAATACGCCACCATTCACTACTGCAGTATGCAGCGCAGTCAGCTTGTGCTCATCAAGTGCGATAACGTTCAGCAAATATTTTTGCACGAGATCGCCATGTGATTGCAGAGCATCAGCAAAAGTCGTGAAGATCACGCCTTGTGCCTTCAACTCATCGGATACTGCTTGAAAAACGGTAGAAGCATTTTTTTGTACCAGCAGGTTTTTCACACTGTCGACATCGATTTGTGCTTTTACCAAATCGCTGAGTTCATTCGCCGCTGCCACCTTCGCAGTGGTTTTGAACGGATCGAAATCAACGGTATTCCATTTATCAATTTTCGTTTTCTCCAAGGCAGGGAGCGCCAGCTCTCCCGCCGCCTTCAGTCCAGCGAGGCGCTTTTCCAGGAACCAGGCAGGCTCCTGATTAGCTTTGGAGTACTGGGTGATCGCCTCGGAATCGAAGCGTAGCTGTACATCCACACTCATTTCACTGCTGCCTCCTTCATCCTACACGTTGGCGTTTACGGTTTCGTCCTCGATGCCGAGCTCTTCCTTGATCCAGTCGTAGCCTTCTGCCTCCAGGCGTTCAGCCAGCTCAGGACCACCGGACTTCACGATACGACCTTGCATCATGACGTGTACGAAGTCAGGCTTTACATAGTTCAGCAAACGCTGGTAGTGCGTAATAATCAAGAATCCGCGGTCTGCGGAGCGCATTTCGTTTACACCAGCTGCAACGATTTTCAATGCGTCGATGTCCAAACCGGAGTCGATTTCATCCAAAATACAGATAGCTGGTTCCAAGAGCATCATTTGCAGAATCTCGTTACGCTTTTTCTCACCACCGGAGAAACCTTCGTTCAGGTAACGGTGGGAGAAAGACTCATCCATTTCCAGCGTGTTCATCTTTTTGTCCATCTCACGGATGAATTTCATCAGGGAGATTTCGTTTCCTTCGCCACGGCGCGCGTTGATCGCAGAACGCAGGAAGTCAGAGTTGGTTACACCGCTGATTTCGGACGGGTATTGCATCGCCAGGAACAGACCTGCACGTGCGCGCTCGTCTACTGCCATTTCCAACAAGTCTTCGTCATTGATCAGCACTTCGCCACCGGTTACCTCATATTTCGGGTGACCCATCAATGTGGATGCCAATGTCGATTTACCGGTACCATTTGGTCCCATGATCGCGTGCACTTCGCCGCCCTTGATCTCCAAATTCAGGCCTTTGAGGATCTCTTTGTCCTCGATCTTGGCGCGAAGGTTTTTTATTTGCAAATGCGGTACTGCTGTCATCTGAATTCCCTCCATACACGTCAAAAGTGAGTTGGTAAATTCTCAATCCATTCTCAATAACTATCTTATAATAAGAATAATTATAAATCAAGGAATGAAACATATCTGTATTTTTTATATCATTATATTTAGAAAGTCTGTTTTTGCGCATGAATCCTTCCTAAATATTCTTGTCTCCGCAGCATTTTTCCCTTTGTAACTTTTGGACATACATTTCCGTTTAAACTCCAGGTACTTTTTGTAAAAAACACCACTGGATAACGATTGCACGCCGCAGGAGTTTCTCATTATGTATCGCTATCCCTCTATAGAAGGGGTCCCTTCGGAAGCTTACCTGACTCTATTCCGACAGTCAAATGGAAAAGTTGCCAATCCATACTTCAAAAGTTCTCGCTGGCAACAAGTCATGGAAAATCTCAAAACCGCCGGTCACACGCTGACGGTTTTTGTTGTTTTCACGAAGAAAAAACGGATAGACCTTATCGTCTACCCGTTTCTTTCCTGTTCGATTACTTTACTTTAGGACCCGCATTTGCAATATCTGTTGCATTCGGGAATTTCTTCTCGAAGTTCTCAATGAAGCGTGCAGCCAGATCAGCCGCTTGCTTATCGTAATCTTCCTTGTTTACCCATGTATTGCGTGGTTGCAGAACTTCAGCAGGAACGTTCGGGCAAGAAGTCGGTACTTGTACCCCGAAAATCTCGTCAGCTGTATAGTCTACCTTTTCCAGCTCACCGTTCAATGCTGCTGTTACCATCGCACGTGTGTAGGACAGCTTCATACGTTGCCCAACACCTACCGGACCACCAGTCCAACCAGTGTTCACCAGGTATACTTGAACCTTGCGCTCGTCAATCTTCTTACCGAGCATTTCTGCATATACTACTGGATACAGTGGCAAGAATGGAGATCCGAAGCAGGTAGAAAACTCTGTTTGCGGAGCGGTTACGCCACGCTCTGTACCTGCCATTTTGCTGGTGTAGCCAGACAGGAAGTGATACATGGCTTGCTCTTTATTCAGCTTGGAAATTGGAGGCAATACACCGAACGAATCGGCTGTCAAAAAGACGATGACATTTGGTTGCCCGCCTACGCCTGGAATCACAGCACCCGGAATTGCTTCCACTGGGTACGCAGCGCGTGTATTCTCTGTATATTTGATGCTATCGTAGTCGGCTACACGAGTCGCTTCGTTTACGTCTACATTTTCAAGTACGGTACCGAACTGGATTGCTTTCCAGATTTGCGGTTCGCCTTCTTCAGACAGCTTGACGCATTTTGCATAGCATCCGCCTTCGATATTGAACACGCCATTGTCAGACCAGCCGTGCTCATCGTCACCGATCAAGAAACGGTCCGGGTCAGCAGACAACGTTGTTTTTCCTGTACCGGACAATCCGAAGAACAGGGCAACGTCTCCGTCTTTACCTACGTTCGCAGAGCAGTGCATCGGGAGTACGTTGCGCTCTGGAAGCAGCATGTTCATTACGCTGAAGATCGACTTTTTCATTTCGCCAGCATACTCAGTGCCACCGATCAACACTGTCTTTTGCTCAAAGCTCAATACGATAAAAGTCTCGGAGTTCGTGCCGTGTACCGCAGGATTGGCCTTGAAATTAGGTGCATAGATAACCGTGAATTCTGATTCGTGCGCAGCCAGTTCTTCTTCGAACGGACGGATGAACAACTGACGTGCAAACAGGTTATGCCAAGCGAATTCGTTCACTACGCGGATTGGCAGACGATAGGTTGTATCTGCACCCGCAAAGCCATCGAAGACAAACAGTTCATCTTTTGATTGTAAGTATTGGAGCACGTCTTGTTGAAGTGCTTGGAATTTTTCAGTACTGATTGGTTGGTTAACCGGACCCCAGTTGATTTTATCGTGTACGGAAGCTTCGTCCACCACAAATTTGTCCTTTGGCGAACGGCCGGTAAACTTCCCTGTTAGCGCATTGAGCGCCCCCTTGTCGGTCAAAATCCCTTCGCCACGCTTCACTGCCATCTCAACAAGATTAGCCACAGGCAAGTTATGATACACTTTCGTAGCTCCAAGAATGTCAGTAAGCTTTTGAACCGTATTGGTTTCCATGTGTGAACGATCTCCTTCCCAAAATGTGTACCATTTATTGTGACTTTCTAATTGTCGCTCGATTTGTAATTAGTATATCACATTTAGCTAAATAAGCTACATAATTTTATAATCTCTTATGGAGAATGTGTGAATAACCCTCCTCATGCGTATTATTCCCCAACAGCAGTATTTTGTCCACAAACCAATCAGTCTATCGACTAGTCGGGAAGTACACAGAGACATTTTCCTCACAAAAAGAGCAACACCAAGAGTTTACTCTCTTAGTGTTGCTCTCACAAGGCATAAAGATTTACGTATTTTCAAACGTTTTTACTACTGTTTGACACAAAATCGCCACACCTTTTTCCAATGCAGAGCGTTCAAAATGCATCAGCGGATGATGCAGCCCTGGTACCAAATCACATCCAAGAGCCAGCATCGTCGCCTTGATATGAGGGCGCTCCACCGTATAGTAGTGGAAATCCTCCGCTCCCGGACTGACAGGCGCCGCTCTCAAATTCTCTTGACCGAGCACATCTACGATCGCCTGCTCCATAAGTGCCTTCGCTTGATCATCGACCTCTGCCGCTACCATGCGCGACCCGGCCTCTACCTCTATGCGTGCCTGAAAAGACTCCGCAACTCCGTCGATCATTTGGCGAACTCGATTCACCAGGTCATCCATCGCCTGATTCGTCTGCGCTCGCAGATCGAGAGCAAAACGCGCCTTGTCCGGGATAATGTTGTAGCTCTCTCCCCCGGCTTGCAGCATGGTCATTTTGACGGTGGCAGGCACCATCGGATTGATATGTATATGTCCGAGTCCTGAAATAATCGCTCCCGCTACTTCAATCGCATTGATCCCGAGATGCGGTCTCGCTCCGTGCGCAGCGACTCCTGTGATTTCCCCGTAGAGAAACATGGCTGCTCCATTGTAGATAGCGGGTCCCGCCGTTCCATTTGCCATCTCCTGAATCGGTCTTAGGTGAACACCGTACAAATAATCGATGTCATCGACGACACCCTTCTCGACCAACTTCAATGCTCCCGTTCCTTTTTCTTCGGCTGGTTGGAACAAGATTTTTAACGTTCCCGGCGGTTGATATCCAGCGGCAACCAATGCTTCTACCGTTTCCACGATCAATGTCATATGGGCGTCATGACCGCAGGAATGATTCGCGCGCCATTCACCGTTGACTTCTTGCCAGAGTGCATCGATGTCTGTGCGCAAGCCAACAACTGGCTTCCCTTCGCCCCATTCCGCTACTAATCCTGTACAATCGTTAAAAGTCGTAACACGCAGTCCCAAGGCACGCATGCGCTCCGCCAAATAGCGAGTTGTTTCTACTTCCTTCCAGCTTATCTCCGGATTCTCATGCAGATGACGGAATGTTTCGGCAATAGCATCTTTACGTGCGGCAACCGTCTGTTGCAACGACATAACAGTAGACATCAAAGCGCCTCCTCCAAAACCGTTTCTTCCTATTATATCACAATACCCAATGGACCGTTCACCGACAGGTCAATCGCAAAATAGCATCGAGCTTCAATTGGTCGCGCAATGGCCCTGCTATTTGCACCTTTTCTTTTGCTAGAACATAGACGAGCTCATCGCCGCCAAACAGCATGTGCATTTGTTTCTCCGCTCCCTTGATGATCAGATCGGCAGGCTGCTCTTCTGTCCATACATCCCAGGATGCAACACCTTTTGCTATCGTCAATTGCCACTGCGACGGTGAATCATCCACTACAATTCCGATCCTGCGCTCCCATCCTGCTGTTATGAATCGCAAGTGTGCTTTTCCTTGCAGTCGCTCGCCCAGTTCAAAAAGCAGTCTGCCCATTCCGATCATCTACATGCCACCCCTCTCTTCCCAATTGGGTTCGCGGCCTGTCAGGTCGAATCCTTTGGCGAGGAATGAGAGTCACTGTCGGCTGTTGTCAGGGGAGCCATCTTTTTCTCGACATTGTAAGAAAGACCTTTTGAGTCAACATAGTGGAGGAGAAGAAAAAGCACAGTTCTCTTCGACTCTGACACGCTCGCAAGGGGGATTCACTGATCGTCTCCACTTAAAAAAGGGGACCGTCGAGCCAAAGCCACCCTACGGGCGGACGTTTCTCAAGGAAGAAGTGTTCGACAAGCGTGGTCCCCTTTTTTAAGTTCCGACTGGGGAGGCTTTGTCAAGGTCTGCGAGCCCTGTGCTTTTTCTTCTCAACAGCTTTGTTTTTCATCGGTACCTTTTAAAACTTAAAGAAGATCATCCACAACAAAAAACAAAAAAGCATCCGCTTTACGCAGATGCTTTTCGGAAACACTACTCATCGAACTCGTCTTTATCGAGTCGCACCTCAAGGTGGTGACCATCGGGTGTCTCAAAATACAAATTATAGCTAGTAGGCTGTGTAATTGGGCCACGATAGCAAATATTCTCTGCCTCCAGCTTATCGACCAGATAGTCCAGCTCAGCTCGGCTTTGCACAGAGAAGGCGAGATGATCGACCTGCCCTACGCCGCCTTTCCCAGCTTCCCCGCCATGAGGATGAAGACCGATCCGTGTGTATGTGCCAATTTGAAAGTAGACAGGTGCTCCTTCCGTCATATTCTCTTCCGGGATAGGGACTTCCAAAATGTCCTTAAAAAAACGAGCTACCTTCACAACATCACTACAATTCAATGCGATGTGGTGAACGGCTTTCAAATGAAACATTCACACTGCCTCCCACGTCAACTCAGGTCATGCGCTCTTGTGCGACATTAGCTTTTCTTTTATTGTACTGCTTCAATCGCTCGCTTAACCGTCTTAAACGAATCATCAATGCTTCCCGCCAATCATCATCCTGTAACTCCTTGGCGATCCCGAGCAGATCAAGTGAAATATCGATCTGCTGCTTTAATACTTCGGCGAAGCTGGCAGCTTCATCCGTCATGGTACAATTCTCAAACAACTCGGATGTATTGTCAACACTCACAAAATCAGCAAAATCCACTTCTGGAGCCTGATCTCCCTGAGCATATTCTACTAAAATTTCGTATTCTCCCTCAATACCGGGATGAACCTCAATTCTGTCACATACAGGACAAAACATGATCGGGACATTGTGTACAAGCGTTTTATAATGACGGACTGAGCCTACGGAACCTACCATTCCAGCACCACAACAAAAACTCATATAGTCTCCCTCCCTATTCGCCAAATGAAACGTCCATGTCCGTTTTTTGGTCGAAACTTTGTCTGTATCCGCATTGTAGCTTATATGCCCACTAACACTCCACCCGCAAATGCTACCAATAAATGAATCGAAGTAAGATTTGGTTTATCCATTTTACTCGATTTGCTTAGATTTCCGCAACATTTTCTGACTAGTATGAATATTTTCCCTCATTTGCCTAAATCCATCATACAAGATAGTCTTCATCTATCCGATAATAAGGAATAATAATCATTTTAGCAAAAATTCAAAAGGAGAGCGGTTCCATGTTTCGTTTCAAAAGTCTTCGTGCTCGAACACTGACCATTACCCTTCCCGTCATTATCTTGACTCTTTTGCTCGTCGTGGGCATCGGTTTCTGGTTCTCTGTCGACCAATTGAATCGGGAAATTGAGGACAAAATGAATTTCCAACTAGATATGGTCGGCAGTAATGTGGAAAAGCAACTGGAAGCCCATAGCAAAGTAACGCTGAGTATGGCTCGCTTTATTGAAATGGGTCCTGTTACAAATTCGCTAGAGCAGTTAAATTCCCTGCTGTCCAAAACTGTTCTCATTAATGATACGACGGTTGGAATGGGAATTTTCATGGAACCTTACGCTTTTGACCCGAACAAGAAACTCGTTGCTACTTACGGGGCAAAGACCGACGGCAAGGTGAACATTACAGATGAGTACAGCAGCGACTCCTATAACTATCCAAATCAAGACTGGTACAAGGTCGGTATATCGACCAAGAAGGAAACCGATTATTCCGAGCCGTACTTTGACGAGGTTTCCAAGGTCTCCATGGTGACGGTAGTCGCTCCTTTTTACACGCCAGATAAAAAGCTTCTGGGTGTGGCCACAGACGATATTACACTCACTGACGTGGAAAAGCTCGTCTCCAGTACAAAAGTAGGCGAAACAGGCTGGGCCTTTTTGGTGGATCAAAAAGGGAGATACCTCGCTCATCCTCAATCAGACAAGCTGATGAATTATTCCGTTCAATCTGACGATAATGCTTCCTTGGCAGCAATCGGTCCTTCTCTTCTAGAAGAGAAGTCAGGAATGAAGACCTTTAACGATGAAAACGGAATCAATCGTGTTTATTTTCAAGAGCTCGGAGATACAAACTGGACAATCGCTCTCGTCATGCCAGAAAAAGAAATTGCCGATCCACTCTATGAATTGTTCTTTGAGCTTTGTATGGTGAGTCTGATCGGTCTGTTGATCATGGTTGCTGTCATTTATTACTTCAGCAAATACTTGACCAAACAAATCGATCGCGCCAACCAGCTGGCGCATGCCCTCTCCAATGGCGATTTTACCGCTTCCATGGATATTCAGACAGCCGATGAGATGGGGGTTATGGCAAATCGTTTCAATTCCATGACGGCAACCTTGTGCGAAACGCTGGGTCAAGTCAACTTTAACGCTCAACAGGTTGCTGCTACGTCTGAGCAATTGATGGCAAGTGCGGAACAGACGAGCAAAGCAACCGAGCAGATCGCTCAATCCGTTCAAGAAATTGCCTACGGTACTGAGCAGCAAGTGGATGCGACCGTTCAAGGCTATGAGGTCATCAACGAGATTGCTGTACACATCGAAGCGATGGAAAAAGGCATTGAGGATGTAAATCACTCTACACAAGAAGCAAACCGCCAAGCCACAGATGGCAATCAGATGGCAGCCAAAACGGTCGAGCACATGGATGTGATCCATAGCCAGATGGCCAAGACCTCTACCATTGTCAATGCGCTAGGCCAACGCTCCCAAGAGATTGGAGAAATGATCTCACTCATCACGACGATCGCCAATCAAACCAACTTGCTCGCTCTGAACGCCGCTATCGAAGCAGCTCGGGCCGGAGAACAAGGACGAGGCTTTGCAGTTGTAGCAGACGAAGTACGCAAGCTGGCCGAACAGTCCAGCTCTGCCGCCGAACAAGTCAGTCACATCGTCACGGTGATTCAGGAGGACACAGGCTCAGCGATCGCAGCAATGAATCATGGCTCTTCTATTTTGGGAGAAGGCATGACTCTCGTTCGCTCAACAGGAAATGCATTTGAGCAAATTACTGGCTCCACGTCGGGGCTGCTCGTCCGCATGAATGAAGTGACTACAGAAATGAGCAAGATCAGTCAGCAAATGCAGACGATTGTATCCGCCATTACGAATATTACACAAATCGCAGAACAATCAGCCGGCAACTCTCAAACGGTTGCAGCAGCAGCGGAAGAACAAACCGCTTCGATGGAGGAAATCTCTTCGGCTGCAACGATCCTGGCTAAAATGGCAGAAGAGCTCAATGATGCAGTACGAACATTCAAGTTGGAGTAGTCCGTCCATAAATAAAGAAAAGCCGGAGCACAAACGCCCCGGCTTTTTTTGTTTCCTATTCTTTTACCATCGCTTCGTATTTGTCTGCATCCATCAGCTTGTCCAACTCAGCTGTATCAGACAATTCGACGACGATCATCCATGCTTGCTCGTATGGCGAAGAGTTAACCAGTTCAGGTGCGTCTTCCAGTTCGCCATTTACTTCTACTACTTTACCAGTTACAGGAGCGTACAGTTCAGAAACGGTTTTTACCGATTCCACGCTGCCAAACGGCTCATCCTGTTGGATTGTCGCGCCTACCTCAGGCAACTCGACAAACACGATGTCACCCAGCTCTGCTTGAGCAAAAGAAGTGATTCCGATGTACGCCTTGTTTCCTTCTACTCGCACCCACTCATGCTCTTCACTGTAACGTAGATTTTTCGGGAATTCCATCGTTTACATATCCTCCTATCGGGTACAATCCATTACACATACTTAATTAGACGAACATTCTAGGATTCCTCTTCGATCCCCAAAATTCTGAACAAGCGTTTTTTTACCAGTTGGAGACCCTTCTCTCCTGCCTGAAAGTGACGTAACTGAAGAGCCTCGTCAAACAAATAAAAAGCGGGGACGTATTCATTCTGGAATGCATCGACTGTCTTTCTATCATTATCGATTGCAATAGGGTGTGTCAAATGTTGTTCTGCAATCGCCTTCTTGATCATCTCGATGTCTGTATCTTTTTCCGAATGAGGCATATGAATTCCAATGACCTTCAAACCGTTAGCAGCGTATTGATCTCGCCATTCGTTTATGCTTGGCATCGATTCCTTGCACATGTAGCAACTGACGGACCAGATATGTACCAAGACAGGACTTCCAACCAAATCAGCTTTGGTTACTTGCCCGTTGATCCACTCCGTAATCCCAGAAAAGTCAGGCATTTCTTCGCGCAAACGCATGAAAGCTCATCCCCTCTTTTTTGACTTCAACTGCTACACACTTGTTTTCGTGCGAAGAATCCCGGATTGATCGATGGCAGCCACAGCCTCTAACAGGATCTCTGGAGGTTGGACGAGAGCAATTCGTACATACCCTTCTCCTTCTTCGCCGAAGGCACTTCCCGGTATGACCACGACCCCGGCTTTCTCCAGTAAAGCGAAGGCAAACTCTCGTGACGTCCAGCCGTTCGGTACAGCTGCCCAGACGAACATGGTCGCCTTTGGAGATGGAATGCTCCATCCTGCCTTTGCCAATGCCCCCAGCAGCACATCACGCCGTTCTTGGTAAACGGGCGCGACTGTGTTTTTCCCACCCAATTCCCGATCCTTTCGCAAAGCCTCAATGGCCATTTGCTGTACAGGCAAAAAGACACCGTAATCGATATTGGATTTTACAATCGCAAGCGGCTTGATGATGTCTGCATTCCCTGCAACGTAAGCGATCCGGCATCCTGCCATATTAAAGCTCTTGGAAAACGAATTAAATTCAATTCCCACTTCCTTTGCTCCTGGCACTTGCAAAAAGCTCGGCGCTTGGTAGCCGTCAAACACCATCTCCGAATAAGCCAAATCATGAACCACGATAATGTCAAAACGCTTGGCAAAAGCCACAACCTCTTCAAAAAAGGCAAGGGTAGCAACCGCGGAAACCGGATTATTCGGATAGTTCAGAATCATGAACGTTGCACGAGCCGCTATCTCCTCTGGAATGTCTGACAGCTTTGGCAAAAATTCATTTTCTGCCCGCAGAGGCATCCGGTAAGGTACTGCTCCCGCTAAATGAACGCTGCCTTCGTAGATCGGATACCCAGGATCGGGTACGAGAACGATATCTCCAGGATCGGTCCATGCCAAAGCAAAGTGAGCCAAACCATCCTGGGACCCCATCAAGGAATGAACCTCCCCATCTGGCGCTAGCTCCACCCCAAAACGATATTGATACCAGCGGGCGACCTCTTCTCGAAAGGCCGCCGTTCCATCACTCAATGGATAGCGAAAAGCAGTTGGTTGCTGGATAGCATGGATTAACGTTTGCAGAAGATTCTCGTCAGGCTGCTGATCAGGACTGCCAATGCTCAAGTCGTATACCGTTCTTGTTTTGGCAACTTCCCTTTTGCGAGCCTCCATCTCTGAAAAAATATCGGCGGAAAGATGGTTCAGTCTTTTGGAAGGTTGGCGCATCATGCCTTCCCTCCCCAAGCCTTCTCCAGCTCTTCTTCTTTGAAACCAAGGGTTACGGTTTGATCGCTTGCAATAAGAGGCCGTTTGATCAGCTTGCCATTGGAAGCCAACAGCTCAAGCATTTCATCCTCTGACATCGTAGGAAGCTTGTCCTTCAAGCCCAGCTCGCGGTAATGGACACCACTCACATTGAAAAACTTGCGTAAATCGAGTCCGCTTGTCTGCCAAATTTGGCGCAGCTCTTCTTTGGACGGCGGTGCATCCACAATCGGAATTTCTTCGAAGCCAATATTTTGATCCGTGAGCCATTTTTTCGCTTTGCGGCATGTATCACATTTGTTGTATAGATAGGCTTTCATCGTCATGATCATTTCCTCGCTTTTTCGTTTCTGACAAAAACGACAGCCGTCCCTCTCTTCTGGCTGTCGTCATACATTTGCTTCTCATCTGGAATCCGTTATTCGGTGCGCTCGCTCTTTGCATCATCTTCTTCATTCGTCTGGTCAGGATTTACCTGCCACATTTGCGAAAGCGGCGAGAAGGGCACCCCTAGTTGCTTGGCATTCTGGTCTTCCACAGCCTCAGCCAGTGTCCCGGTTAAAGGCATGGTGTACTCAATGTGCTCATCCATCTGCCCATCCTCCTTCACTTTTCCTAGTGTGAGGAGTTTGCACGTCATTATGCAGATGGTTTTGCTTTGATCTCGACTTGGTAGCCAGCGTGCTTTCTCGTCTGGAATACACCATTTTCAAAAATCAAATACTGTGCTTTCACACCAATCAATCGCCCGCCGAGCTGTTCTTCTTTATCAAGCGTCTTGGAATTAATTTTATCCAGCGACTCCAAGATCGGATAAGCAATATCTACCCATTCGTCCTCACGATATTGGAATGCTTTAAACTGTTCAGGAAAATGACCGTACACTTCGTCACGCATGGCGAGCAAGTCGATTTCCTTCACATCTCCCTTGAGCATTTTGCGCCAGTTGGTCTTGTCTGGCAAAAACTGACTCAAGTGGAATTCAAGTTCCCCAGCCATCCGACGAGTGGGAAGCTCCGCAATCGGAATCGCGCGAATTGCCCCTTGATCCACCCAACGTCTCAATTCATTATGCTTGCGAGTCAATCCTACCTTTATATCACTCGACACTGCCAGATAGACAAAATGAGGAATCATGCAATATCTCTCGCCGAAGCTCTCGTCCCGGCAAGTCCCCAAGTCAAAATGACATTCATGCGGCTTGACGATGCACAAGTCATTTTCCGGCAGTTTGGTAAAACAGGGATAGCAATACCCGCTGTTAAACGTCTTGTTTGTTTTGCGGCCACAGGCAATGCAATTTTTTTCGCCTAAAAACGAAATCGTCAATTCACTGCCCAGCCATTCATTAAGCGGAAGGCGATCTTCACCGATATTCAAATAGTAGTCTACCGGCTTGTCCCCTCCATGGTACTCGTGTGTTAGTCCTTGCAAAATACCGCGGAGTTCCACCAAACTCTCTCCTCTCCTATGTACGGTTCTTCCATTTTAACATAACCGCCACCTACTCTGACCGCTGTTTTCTTTTGGTAGCATGTTTTCCCTAGCAGGAGGTGAACCTAATCACATCCCAGAAGAAGGAGGCGATTGTTCATGCGCAAATGCATACGATACGCCTTGCTTTTCGCCTGCCTTCTTGGCTATGGCACCCTACCTGCTTTTGCCCAGCAAACACTGCCTTCGTATGAGCCGATCCACAGAATCGACACAGAGAAAAAGGTCGTCGCTCTCACTTTTGATGATGGGCCGGATGCTATCTATACGCCCAAAATTCTTGAGGTGCTACATCAGTACAACGTTCGCGCTACGTTTTTTGTCCTTGGTTCCCAAGTGGACAAGCATCCAAAGGTCATGCAGTGGATATACAAAGCTGGGCATGAAATCGGCAACCACGGCTACCACCATTTTGATCTGAACAAGCTGACCGAGCATGAAGTGTACGAAGAAATCAAGCATGCAGAACGCTCCATTTTGAAGACGACCGGCATTTTGGCGCAATACTACCGTCCACCCTACGGCATCCTGACACATGACGTCATGAATGCGGTTCAATCCAGTGGCTACGACATCATTCACTGGTCGATTGATCCTCGTGATTGGTCTTTGGCACGCACAGCTAACGTCATTGCCAAAAGCGTCAAGAGCAATGTCTCCTCCGGGGATATCATCCTGTTTCATGATGGGGGTCTAAACCAACGGCAAACAGTCGCTGCACTCCGGGAGCTCATCACGGATTTGCGTTCGCAGGGCTATCGATTTGTCACGGTCAGTCAATTGTTGGATGCAGCAAAATAATACGGCACCAGTGCCTCGTTTTCCTGAAGCGAAACGAAGCAACTGGTGCCCTTCTTTTCTACGCCAATACCTTGCCCAAGAACGAACGCAAGCGATCATTAACGTTTTTGCCAAAAACCTCACTGGGATGACCTTCTGCCATGATGATACCTTGATCCATAAATATGATTCGGTCGCCCACTTCCTTGGCAAAATTCATTTCGTGCGTCACGATCACCATTGTCATGCCTTCTTTGGCTAAATTTTTGATGACGGCAAGCACCTCTCCCACCAGCTCCGGGTCTAGGGCGGATGTCGGCTCATCAAACAGCATAACCTTTGGTTTCATGGCGAGCGCCCTTGCGATTGCGACTCGTTGCATCTGCCCGCCTGACAGCCGCTCGGGATACACATCAGCCTTATCCTGGAGCCCTACTTTCTGCAAGAGAGACAAGCCTTGCTTGCGGGCTTCTTCCTGGGACATTTTCTTCACTTTTACAGGAGCCAGCATGACGTTTTCCAGCACCGTTTTATGCGGAAAGAGATTAAAGCGCTGAAAGACCATCCCGACCTCTTCTCTGACTTTATTCATATCGGTCTTGGGGTCTGACAAATCATGTCCGTTGATGACAATCTTTCCGCTGCTCATTTCCTCCAGCTGATTCAAGCAACGTAAAAACGTGCTCTTGCCCGAGCCGGACGGACCAATGACACAGACTACTTCCTTTTCTGCTACCTGAGTCGTAATGCCCTTCAACACTTTCAGATCGCCGTAGTTCTTCGTCAAATCCGACACCTGTATAATCATTTGTCTGTCCCCCTATTGCGATAAAACAAGCTGGTCGTTCTTGTGATTCTATTTTACCGCAATAGTCAAAAGATTGCATGAATTTACTATTCAGCCTTTGGTTGTCATCCTCGTAAACGATCAGTCAATCCCATTTTTTCCTGTGCTCGTCTCATGCGTAACTCTGCCCTCGACGGCTCATGCTAAGTGTGAGGTGGTTTTCATGCATCGAAAAAAATGGGTCGCTCTCGTAATTGTACTGGTCGTTTTTCTCTTGGGGCTTTTGGTGGAGGGGATTTACGGGACTTATACAGATCTCGTCGACCATCCTGGGTTTGCTTGGGAAGAAAATGTAGTATCCGGCTATGGCAACAGCAAAATTGTGCAGCTATTTGTGAACGGCGTTATTTCGGGGCAACAAAATAGCGCTGGGCTGCCTTCGATGACGGAGCTATTGACTGAGCAGCTACGCCGAATTGAAGAGGATGAGCTGGTGAAAGCCGTGGTCCTTCGTATTGATAGTCCAGGTGGAGAGGTCGTCGCTACCGATGAATTACACAGACGCTTGCTACGGCTCAAACAGGTTCGCAATCTTCCCATTGTCGTCAGCATGGGTTCCACAGCAGCCTCAGGCGGCTATTACTTGGCCACAACAGGCGATGCGATTTTTGCCAATCCCAACACACTGACCGGCAGTCTCGGCGTGATTTTCAACCTGTTTAACTATAGTGAAGCTGCGAACAAGCTGGGTGTGCATCAATACGCGATCAAAAGCGGGCGCTTCAAGGACATCGGCAGTCCATCCCGGCCACTGACGGACCCAGAACGGCACATTTTCCAAACACTCGTCAACGAAAGCTACAACAATTTCGTCGACGTCATCGTAAAAGGCCGCAACCTCTCCCGTCAACGCGTGCTGGAAATCGCTGACGGCCGTGTCTATTCCGGCGAGCAAGCAAAACGTCTGGGGCTCATCGATGAATTCGGTGATTTGGAGGAAGCGACACGCTACGCTCTCTCTTTGTCTGGAGAAAATGAAGCCATGGTCATACGCTATGCAGACCAGCTCTCCATCAGCAAGCTGTTATTCAGTATGAAGCAGTACTGGTCCAATCCTGATCCGCTTGGTCTCAATCGAATATGGGACCGCCAAAGTTCACCTCGTCTACTGTATCAGTTCATGCCCTAGCCTGTTAAAAAGGAAAGGAGTGGCTTCTTTCTCATGAACCAGCTTCCCGACGATGAAAAAGCACATGATCCTGTATCCCATGAGCCCTATCCAGAAGCCCATCCACAGCATTCATATGCAGGCTTCTGGATTCGTGTCGTAGCATCGCTCCTTGATTCGATGTTCTTGATCGGGATTAGCTACCTCGTTTTCAATCCGTTACGGCGTGTTTTTTCCGTTCCTTACGCCTCTTTTCACTTCATCGATTTGGTAGAGGCGTTGTTTGATCTCCTCTATATGATCTTGCTGACCTGGTGGACCGGACAAACCTTGGGAAAGCTGATCACAGGCATCCGTGTCATCAGTGCCAGACAGGCGCGAGGCAATCTGACAGGCGGACAGGTATTATTACGAGAAGTTATCGGCAAATTCATCGCTTCACTCGTATTTGGACTGGGCTATCTATGGGTTGCATGGCACCCACGTAAGCAAGGTTGGCATGATCTGATCGCCAAAACGTATGTCATCCGGGATCGTCGACCATAACCTCCGCTCTATAGCGGGGGTTTTATTTTTGCATCGTTGGTCCCTATTTTTGTAGCCGCTTCCTGCCGATACCATTACCAACAAGGCAGATCCTATCCCAACCGAGGAGGAAGATACATGCGTAAACAGAAAGTAACCAGCATCCTCGCCCTGAGCCTTTCGCTGGCTCTGCTCGGCCACGTTGCCCCTGTCCTTCCTGTTTCAGCTGCATCTGCTGTCCCTCAAGCAGCAGCCATTAAAACGAATAACGTCTATAACCTTCAGCTAGGAATGAGCACAGCACAGGTAGAACAAACAGTAGGCAAGCCTGCCCGCATTGATCCTAGTCATACGGGCGTGGAATGGTGGATTTACAATCAAGATTTGAACAACTACATTCAAGTCGGCATGCAAAACGGTAAAGTCGTGACGTTGTTTACCAATGGAGCCAAATTGAATCTGAATGGCATCACGATTGGCTCTACGACAAAAGACCTACAAAATAGCTGGGGTTCACCGCAAGACACGCTGACGATCATCCCAAGTCTGCGTATCCAAAAAAATACCCTTACTCATCCGACCTATATCCAAAATAATCAGGCGATCACCTTCTCTATCGATCAGCTAGGTGGAAATAAGGTCGCAGGAGTGCGCATTTCTACTCCTGAGCATTTTGCCACTATTGCGATTGGCTTGATGTATCCCATATCCTATTCGAAATTACCGGAACTGCCGAAACTGACAGACGCACAGATGAAGCAGGCAGCGCTCGCATACGAGAAACAAAATTTGGACTTGCTCAACGTAGCAAGGCAACGTGCCAAGCTGCCTGTTATCACTTGGGATGAACAAGTTGCAGCAGTAGCCAGAGCACACAGCCAAGACATGGGCCAGAATAACTTTTTCAACCATACCTCCCCATCTACGGGAAGTCCGTTTGATCGTTTGAAGCAAGCCGGCATTCGTTACAGCTCAGCTGGTGAAAATATTGCCTACGGACAGCTAGACGGGATCGAAGCCCACATGAGCTGGATGAACTCCGCAGGCCATCGTCAAAACTTGCTCAGTCCAAAATTCAAGCAGCTCGGTGTCGGTATCGTTATGAAAGATGGCCGACCGTATTTCACGCAAAATTTTGTTACTCGCTAATACTACAGAAAAAGACACGCCATCGTCAGTGGCGTGTCTTTTTTTGTGAACAAAAAGGGCAAAGCTATGGCTGCGAAGTTGCATTTGTAGTGGCAGGGGCAGGGGCAGACGGTGTCGGAGCCTGGCCGTCATCTGAGAAAAACGGGATGATTACCAGACTGAGCACGAAAAATAAGATCCAGGCAATGCCTCTTCTGAAAATGCACGGTGTCAGCATCGGGTAACCCCTTCCAATCATGCTGTTCTACTTACTATTCATACGCTTCCCTCCTTGATGCCCGTTTATGCTTTTTTGGGCAAAAAAAATAAAAGCCTCGCCAAAAGCTTGGCGAAGCTTATCCATCGTTGTTTTTACCCCTGTTTTTGCAACGGCATCGAATACGTCTGTTCTTGGGTTGCTTTTTGTTTGAAAAACAGACAAGCTGCCGCGAAAACAATGAGCAGCGATCCCATCAGCCAAAAGATCGTCCACGGCTCCCACACGTCCATCAGCAGGCCATTCACATTCGGAGCCAAAATACTGGCGACACCAAAATTGACACCCGCGATAATTCCTGCGGTAGGAACCATCGATGCTGGTAAAATATCTGCCGAAAAAGCCAAGCCCAGCGAGTAAAAGGAACCGACTGCCGCTCCTGCAATGGCCAACAACAGCATCATCAGCCATACGTTTTCACCTGCAAACGGGAACAGGAAGAAGGCCAATCCCCCTACAAGCGCACACACGAGCATAACTTGCTTGCGTCCTATACGGTCACTCAATGCCCCCAACGGCATCTGCAAGATAATACTTCCCACGACAAACGACGGAAGGATCAAGGAAACCCATTCAACGGACAAGCCAGTACGCAAGGCATAAACGGGAAAACTGCCGTTGAGTGACGTCTCCATGAATCCGAACAAAAACGAAGGAATCAGCGCCAGCCAGGCAAGTCGCAAAACAAATGCATATTTATTTTGCTTCTTTTCCGTTTGTTCAATCTGTGCTGGGAATTCATTTTTGATTCGGGATAATAATAAGAAGGCAATCAGATACAGAACGAGCAAGCCGCCAAAAGGTACCCAAATCCCCAAATGCAGCACGCTTAAGCCTAGTGGACCAATACTAAAGCCCACGCCATATGCCAGACCGTAAATGGAAAGATCGCGTCCACGATTCTCGGGAGCTGCGATCTTAGTCACCCACATTTGGCTGGCGTAATGTAAACCGCTATCGCCCACACCCATCAGTAAGCGCAATACGAACCAGACCGCCAAATGGCTGAACATCGGGATGAGCGCTGTTGCGATCGTCACCAACAGCAATCCCCATAATATTGTGGATCGGTATCCAATGCGCCGCAGTGGGATTTCCAAAAATGGATTGACCATGACCATCCCAATATACAAGGCAGCGGCGTTGAGTCCGTTCATCACGGATGAAACACCTTGTTTTTCCAATAAAACCGTCAGCATCGGGATCGTCAAGCCTTGGCTTAACCCCGCAATGCCAACAACCAAAATCAACACCCAAAAGGTGTAACGTGACTGTGACATGGTGTTGTTTCTCCTTCCTAGCTCCCTACTAAGCACTCTCTACGGAAGCACTCCCCTGTTGAAGCTGATACATTTTTTGATAAAGACCATTTTGCGCCATGAGTGCATCATGTGTACCTCGCTCCATGATTTCCCCACGGGACAAAACAAGAATTTGGTCGGCGTGCTGAATCGTCGACAATCGATGTGCAATGATGAATGTCGTCCTACCTTTTGATAGTACATGCAACGCTTCCTGAATAGCTAGCTCTGTTTCACTGTCAATGCTTGCCGTTGCTTCATCCAAGATCAGCATCGCGGGATCAGCAGCCAATGCCCGAGCAAAAGAGATCAGTTGGCGTTGGCCTGCGGATAGCGTCATGCCTCGCTCGACGACTGGCTCGTCATAACCGCCCGGTAGCTTGGAAATGAATTCATCAGCACGTACAGCTTTTGCGGCCCGCTTCACTTCTTCATCCGTAATCGTATCATTGTACATACGAATATTGAATCCAATACTTCCTGTAAACAAGAACGGGTCCTGCAAAACGAGTCCAACATGACTACGCAATGAGTGCGTATCAATTTCTCTCATATCTTGCCTGTCGATCAAAATGCTCCCTTTCGTCACCGGATAGAACCCGAGCAGCAAATTCATCAAAGAGCTTTTTCCCGATCCGGTGTGTCCTACCAATGCAATCGTCTGACCAGGCTGCGCCGTAAAGGAGACGTTTTTCAAGACGTAATCATCACCTTGATAAGCAAAAGATACGTTATCAAAAACAACCTCACCACGCGGGCGCTCGATTTGTGCACCAGTTTCTTTCTTCTCCGTGGTCTCATCCATAATTTCGAAGACACGCCCCGCCGAAATGGTCGCCTGCTGCATTTGTGACAACCGATTCATGATCATGTTGATCGGTTCGAAAAAACGCCCCATGTAATCGACAAAAGCAAAAAGCGCACCGAAGGAAATCGCGCTGTGGAAGGAAGTCGCGCCGTAATACCAGACGATCAGGGTCAAGGAAACTTTCCAGATCAAATCTACCGCTGGGCGTAAAAGCAAGGATTCCAGATTGATCTCTTTCATCCGCACCTTGAAGTAGACCTCGTTTACATCAGCAAACTCCTTTTGTACGCCCTTCTCCCGACGAAAAGCTTGCACGATCGTCATGTTCTGGATCATTTCATTAATCGTTGTGTTCATATCACCGAGCTTCGCGCGAATCACCGCATAGTAGCGAGAGCTGTACTTTTGATACACGTAGACTAACAGTACGAGCACTGGCACCGTCAAAAAGCAGAAGAGGGCGAGCTCAGGCTGCAAGATGTAGAGCGCGATCAAGATTCCAATCAAATAAAGAGCGTTCTGTACAAATGTGGCGAGCACACTTACATACAGCTCACGGATGGCTTCTGTATCATTGCTCACCCGGGAGACGAGCGCACCTACTGGCGTTTTGTCAAAAAAGGCAACCGGGAGCTTTTGCAAATGGATAAACAGCTTCATCCGCATTTGCTGAATGATGCGCTGAGCGATCTTTTGCAGCCACAAAATCTGCACGTAGTTGAAACCAGCTGAGAGCAAGATCAGTGCTCCATAACCTACAGATAGCCAGACAATGGGCAGGACATCCCCTTGATACATCGCCTTGACTTCCTCTGCGGTCAGCCGAATGCCTGTGGAAGTCATCATTTTACCTGATTGATCCTTGGTTGTTACCTCGAAGCGTTCCCTGCCGTTTTCTGGCGCAATCGGGGTGAACTGCTTCTGCGTGTTTGGATTCACCTTGCCGGAAACCAAGTAATAGGTCGTGCCTTCTGTCAGCACGGTTACTTCTTTTTGAGTGATACTGTCCAAAACAAGACCCGTCTTTGCTGCAACATCTTCACGAATATAGTTCGTACTGTTCAGTGAGGCGACTTGCCCCGCTGCTTGTGGTGGCACTTCGTCCAGTTGATACCAAGGCTTCTGGATCGCCAGGATGTGATTATCAATCATGACCTTGGCTAAAAAAGGCCCCGCCAACTCTGCACTCGTCCCCAGCAAGAGTAGGAACAGCGCGCCTAGTATTTGCTTTTGAAATGGTCTGGCGTACTCGGTCAAACGCCCCCATACATTTTCTTTGCTCATGAAACGCTTTCCCCCTCTCTCAACCAGCCACATCCTGTTCCATTTGCTGACGACGGTACTGCTCTGCATACCAGCCGTTGTGTTGCATCAGCTCGTCATGTGTCCCCCGTTCGACGATCTGCCCCTCATCCAGCACGAGAATCAGTTGTGCGTGCTGTACGGCAGACAGACGATGAGCGGTAATAATCGTCGTTTTATCCGCGCGCTCCTGTCTCAGATGACAAAGGATGCTCTCCTCTGTCCGCGCGTCCACAGCCGATAAAGAATCGTCGAGAATCAGGATACCCGCATCCATCAAAAGAGCGCGTGCAATGGAAATGCGCTGTTTTTGTCCCCCCGAGAGGGTGACGCCCTTCTCTCCAACCATGGTTTGCAATCCATCTCTGAATTGCTCCAGATCTCTCTTCATCTCCGCAAGCTCCAACGCATGCATCACGTCCTCGGTCGTCACTTGTGGTTTCCCGAATGTAACATTTTCTGCAATCGTCCGTGAGAACAGCAAATGCTCCTGAGGCACATAGCCGATTTTTTCTCGCAACGTATCAAAAGCGAGTCCCTCAATTGGGATGCCCCCGATAAACAGAGCTTGTTCCTTCATCTGATATTGATGCAATAAGGCACGGCATAGCGTCGATTTGCCGCTTCCTGTCCGTCCGACAATCCCAAGCGTCTCTCCTGCGCCCAAACGAAACGAGATATCGGTGAGTGCCGGCTTGTCAGTGCCTGGATACGTAAAGGAAAAATGGCGTGCTTCTACGGTATTGGCGATTTGGCTCGTGACCGGATTCGCTGCCTCCGTCACATCTGGCTGCTCCACCATTAGCTCTGTAAAACGCTTGTGGGAAGCACCACCGCGTTGCAATACATTGACCAGCCACCCAAAGGCGAACATCGGCCAAATTAAAAGTCCCAAGTATAAATTGAACGCAACCAAATCCCCTAAGGAGATAGCGCTAGTGAACACCAAATACGTCCCATAGCCCAGCCCGATCAAAAAGCTGAAGCCAATAATAATCGCGATTGTCGGCTCGAACAGGGCGTCGATCCGCGAAACGCTCACATTTCTCTCCAACGTTTTTTCACTGACTCGGCGATATGCCTCGATATCGGCCTTTTCCTGAACAAATGCTCTTAATACCCGAACGCCCGATACGGATTGTTGGACATGATCATTCATCTCTCCGAAGGCTTCCTGCGCCAAGTAAAAACGCTCATGCAGCAACTTTCCATAGTACGCCGTTGACCAAGCCAAAAACGGCATCGGGATCAGCGCAGCCAGCGTCAGCTTCCAATCAATCGCGGTCATCATGACGCCCAGCGTTAACAAGGTCATGAATAGCGCATCGACAAGCGTAAGTACCCCTGTACTAGCAGTTTGTTCAATGGCAGGAATATCGTTGGTAGCGACGGCCATCAAATCCCCACTGCGCTTGCGATGAAAAAATGAAGGAGTCATTCTCGTCAAATGGGCAAACAGTCGCTCGCGCAACGTCCTCTCCAGTATCAAGGCTCCCCCATTTAACAAGTACCGCCAGAGAAACCGCAATCCGTACAAGCTAATACCCAAAACGAGCAAGATGACCACTGTTTGCGTCAAGTCAGCGTCCGTCAGGGAACTGTTACGAATCGAATCCACCGTGTCCCCAATTAATTTCGGCGGCCAAAGCATGAGGACATCGATGATAAACAGCACAGAGATTCCAATGACGTACCGTTTCCAATAGGCACGGAAAAACCAAGATAATTGCCGAAGTGTCTGCATGTAAATCACCTCTATTTATTTAAGCCTAACAGCACGACTAAAAAAGGGCTTGCGAATCACACGCAGCCCTCTTGATCTGTCTTCACCATCGTAATTTACAGAATTTTCATTGTCAATCGAAGCATACAGTTCAATCTACTATTTTTTATCGGTTTTCCAGTCAAGCCATTCCTCTTTTAGCAAGCTGTAAGTGGCATGATCCACGTAATGATCGTAAAGGAATTCATTCCGGCGTAGTATCCCCTCCAGTTGAAACCCTAATCGCTCCGGAATCGATCTACTTTTGTAGTTTTCCGTAGCAGCCTGAATCGTTACTTTTTCCAAATCCCATGACCCGAAGATCAATACGTCCAAGTAGGTCGCCACTGCTTCCGTCATTAGGCCCTTACCCTGAAATTGCGCACCCAGCCAATAGCCAATGGACGTCTTTTTGTTGATCCAATCCACCGTATGTACGCCGACTGTACCAGCCAGACGTCCTTGGTACCAAATACCGTAGTTGATGCCGCGATTATCGTTGTACTGATGGATCGTCGCTTGGATGAATTGGCGCGAATCCTCTTCCTTCTTCGTATAATTCAGCCACGGCAGCCATTCCATAAGATTCTCCCGGTTCGAATCCGTAAGCAAAAATAACTCCTCAGCATCGGCTAATTCTAATTGTTTCAAGTACGTATCTTCATTGATTGCTATCCGTTGAATCGGTTGCATACGTATCTCCCCTTTTCTTGGATATTTTACTGGAAAACGCCAAAATGAGCAAAAAGCGTCCGCCAGCAACAAGAGGGCGAACGCTTAAAATTCGTTTTTTTATTTTTTGCTATTGCCGATCTCTTCCGGCTTGAAAATGCCTGTCTCCGTGACGATCGCTGTAATGTACTTCGCAGGCGTTACATCGAACGCAGGATTGTACACCTTGATATCGTCTGGAGCTACCTGTTTGCCCAAGCCATGGGTAATTTCCTCGGCTGGACGCTCTTCAATCGGAATATCTGCGCCTGTTGGTGTCTCCAGATCGACAGAGGACAAGGGAGCAGCCACGTAAAAAGGAATGCCGTGAGCTTTTGCCAATACCGCTACCCCATACGTACCGATTTTGTTGGCGACATCTCCATTCGCTGCTACGCGGTCTGTACCGACAATGACAGCCTCTACTTTCCCTTGGGACATAACCATCGCCGCCATGTTGTCGCAGATGAGCGTCACATCAATCCCTGCTTGCTGCAATTCGAATGCAGTAAGACGAGCGCCTTGCAGGACAGGACGGGTTTCGTCTGCGTACACCTTCAGATTCCAACCGCGTTCCTTTGCCAAATAAAATGGAGCGGTAGCCGTACCGTAAGCTGCTGTAGCCAATGCCCCTGGATTACAGTGTGTGAGAATTCCCATACCGTCATGCAACAGAGTGAGCAAATGCTCTCCGATGGTCCGGCATACTTCAGCATCTTCCTTTTGAATCGTCAGTGCTTCATCGAGCACTGCTGCCTTCAATTCGGCAATCGAAGCTCCGCTTTCTTTTTCAACACGAGCTTTGATTCGATCCAACGCCCAGAACAGATTCACGGCTGTCGGACGGGAAGAGCCCAGGTAGTCTGCTTGCTGGTTCAGTTCCTGCCAAAACTCGTCGTAGTTACTCGCTTCACTGCCACGAATGCCCAGGTAAAGCCCGTAAGCTGCTGCCATGCCAATCGCCGGTGCGCCACGCACTTCCAAGCGACGGATGGAACCCCATACTTGCTCGGAGGTAGTTAAGTTCAAATAGATCGTTTCTACTGGCAGACGCGTCTGGTCAAGCAAGACCAATGCGTTATTCTCCCACTTAACAGGTGCCAATTGAGTGCTGGTTGTCATACTGTTGTAGCCTCCTGATAGTAACGTTCGGTCACAGTGCGTACGATGTCCGTGATATCTGTCGATTCGTCTATGCCGCCGCGACCGAGAATCAGTGCTTCTCCAATCGAGAGAGCCAGACGCTCTGCTTCTGCGCGAGTCTGGTCGTCTTCAATGGCATTCAGGTCCGCTACGCCCGCCAAGCCGATGACACGGCGCAAGATTTTGCATCCGGCATAGCCTGCTGTATCCTGAATCAAGCGCTTCACGTAGCTTTGCCACAGTCCCTCGACATGAGCGCTGCGCTCTTTGGCGTGCTTGTGCCAGAGCTGAACGAATTGCGAAACGAATTCATTCCAGACATCCTCGACCGTTTCCAGTAAGTATTCGCGGTACGCTTCCCGTTCTCCTTGATCTTTTTGCAAACCGTGCTGTCCTGCGTAGTTGAGCAGCAGATTGGCAATAATCGCCCCGATGTCAAAACCGATTGGGCCGTAGTAAGCGAATTCTGGATCGATTGCTTTCAGGCTGTTTTCTGTGATGAAAATACTTCCGGTATGCAAGTCACCATGCAGCAGCGCTTCTGAGCGCGTAAGGAAATCGTATTTCAGCTTGGCGATTTCCAGCTTCAGCGGCCTGTTGTTCCAGATCGCCTCGACTTCCCTGCGAATCAACGGGTTGAAGTCGTTGGTAGGCGCATTTTCATACGGATCGGTAAAGACGAGGTCTTCTGTGATTTTGCATAATTCTGGATTTATGAATGTTCCGACTAGCGCTTTTTTATCGTACGGATGCGCGCCCAGATCGGATGTGAAGAACAAGGTTTGCGCGAGAAAACGACCAATTTGCTTCGCGAATAGCGGGTACCGCTTTCCTTCGATCAGACCTTTGCGCATGATGATGTGGTCCCCGACGTTTTCCATGACAGTCAACGCAAGCTCCCCGTCGAAATGATACACCTGCGGCACCAGGTCTGGAACGTATTTGTGCTGAATGCGGAGTGCCTCGCTCTCGATGCGAGCCCGATCAATCGTAAGCGGCCAAGATTCTCCCACGACGCGGGCAAAAGGCAGTGCTTGCTTGACAATGACGCTCTTACCGGATGCTGGCTCCTGAATGTCAAAAACCAGATTGAGGTTGCCATCCCCGATTTCGCGACTGGTCAGCTCTGCTCCTTCGCTAAAAAGACCCGGTATTCCTTTTACGTACTCCACTGCTTCCTGTTCAGTCAATGCGCGATATGCCATGATTCCAAAACTCCCCTCTGCGTATTTTTCCTCTATCTCTACTTGTTTTGTTTGTGTCATGAGAGCAAAAAAAGACCTCTTTTCCCGAAGAAAAGAGGTCGCTGTCGTCACGTGTAAGAACCGTGTTGATGTCCCCCTTATCTTCCAGACCACTTTTGTTTCTGCAGGAATTAGCACCGTGCATGTCGCCTGTCAATCAGTCGCTTCCTCGCGTCTGAATGGCGTCATGTCGGTTGCCGGGTATCATCGGGCCAGTCCCTCCACCTTCTCTGGATAAGGTATCCAAAACGTATTCGGTTTTTGATTTAGTTTGAATCATACAACCAACGCTTCCACGATGTCAACACCCTTTTGTGCAAAAATTCGCACCTTGCTTTTAGTAGCTGTGTTGTGTTCCCGATGCCGCAGGTCGCTCCCAATTCCACCAGTCTACTTTGCCTAAAAACGCTGCTGTTATCGACTTTTCGGCCTTGAGCTTCAGTAGTTCTTTTGTAGGTCCGGTCAGGACAGCGCCGTAGATTCGCACTCCGTTTTGTTGCATGTAGTTGTATCGTTCTGCTATCTGAGGGTCGCTACCAAATACCAAGGCTTTGCCAATATCGCGAGTCAGACCTTCTTGCTCAGATAAGTACTTCATTTCGTTCAGATAGGTCGCCATTCTTCTTGCCCCTTCCCCATTTACCCGGATGGGCGCACCTCCGTAATCGAGTTCTCTCTGAGCAAATCCCCATACGTCCCCTGCACCAAGTAACAGATTGGGTACATCACTCTCTGCTTGCTTGAGCTCCACCCCTGTATCTACCGCAAACCAAACTGTATCTTGTCCTGAAGAGGTAACATGGCGGGAAATCAGTGCATAATACTCCTCGTACGTCAGAAAGTGGTCAAAAGATATTGCAAGCTGCGAAACAGTTCCCTCAGGCAGCTTCTCCATAGTCGTCCAGGCAGGTGAAGTGAGAGACATGGTATCCTCCGTTTCCCCCTCTGTCGGATAACGGAAAAACAGCTTTTGCTCCCTGACCCCGTTCGTCCATTGCGGCTTCGCATTCACGTTCCATAGCACATTCGTACTCTCAAAACGGCCCGCGTTCTTTTCTTCTCCCCCAACCCGCTCGCGTAGTTCCATGCTGATGTTTCCGTACAGCAATCCGACCTGCGAACCACTACTCCCTACTCTCACACCCGGTTGAGTAAAATTGACCATCGACTTCGCAACGCGGAACAGATCTTCATGCATCAGTGATCCAACCCAGCCATTCAAAAACAACAACACGACTCCGGCAAAAAAGGGAAGCACAATGGCGAAGCCAGCGTTAGACAACCGGTTTTTCCATTTCCCCCGGCGAACAATGGTGCGCTGTTTTTCAGCCGACAGCGTTTCGGGCTGTTTTGTTTTCGCGTGGTCCTCTCCCATTTCTTCCCCCAGCAAAAGCCTCTCCAACCGCTGTGCGTATTCCTCGTCAGCGGCAATCTCCTCTTCGAATCGTTTTACCTCTTCCCCCGACATATCTCCACGCAAATAAACCAGTAGCTTTTGTTCGCGATTGCTGCCATCTTGCTCCCTCATTACCTTTCCTCCCTCCACAACTGCCGCATCTTTTGTCGTCCCCGAAACAAGGAACGCTTGACGTCTGCCAGCTCGATCCCGAGTACCTCTGCCATTTCCGTGTAGGAAAACTGCATGGCAGCCAACAAAATGACCTGTCTCTGCTTTTCTGGAAGTCTCTCCAAATAGTCATGGGCCACTTCCCATAGCTCCTTGTTCACGACATGCTCTGCCGGATCAACCGCCGAATGATCACGTCGCTCGGGCAGGGCTTCCACAAACGAAAATCGTTGTTTCGTCTTCCTGCGATAACCATCCACGAAAGCGTGATAGGCCACCTTGAACAACCAGGGCCGTACTTTTTCCCCACGGTAGTCGTCCAAGGAAGAGAAGGCGCGACAAAAGGTTTCCTGTGTCAAATCCTCTGCCTGCCTCTCATCTCGTGTCAGCCGGAAAAGATAGCGGTAAATATCGTTTACATGCAGCTGGTACACATCCTCCAGACCTACTTTCCCAAGCCGTTCACACCCCTTCATCCCTTACCACGAAGGACGTGCCAAAAAGTTTCACCTTCGTCTCATTTTTCTGATAACCTGCTGCACATTCTCTGTAAAAAAAAATTGACTCCTGCCAATGAACGTCATATCATGGGGGAAACGAATAACTCTTATCGCGAGCTGGCTGAGGGACTGGCCCTATGATGCCCGGCAACCGGCGCTATACCATGAATCGTACGCGGATAATGCGTACAATTGGATAGCGAAACGGTGCTAATTCCAACGGATAAGAGTCGAGATCGAGCATCTTTGGCTTGTCTCGGCTACTGACCCGAGAGATGAGAGGAGACGAGACGCTTTCATAGTCGACAACCGCCTCCCCGCTCAATGGGGAGGCTTTTTTATTTAAATCAAGGAGGATTAGACGTACATGAGTGAACAACGTATCCTCGTTACCTATCTCACACAAGCAAAAGACTTGAACAAGAAAGCACAAGCCATTGCTGTCGGCATGACTGTCGGTTCCTGGACGGACCTGCCGCTTGCCAAGCAAGCTGAGTTAGCCCCGTATCTTGGTGAAGCCGTGAGCTCGACGCCACTAGAGACACTAGAAAACGGAGAAACACGCGGTCTGATTACCGTCAGCTATCCGACTCGCAATTTTACAGCAGACATTCCATCCTTGTTGACCGGAATATTCGGCAAACTGTCGATGGATGGCAAAATCAAGCTCGTCGACATCGTTTTCCCTGACTCATTCCTTCAGGCTTTTCCTGGACCGAAGTACGGTATTGATGGTCTGCGCGAACGTTTAGGGGCACATAACCGTCCGCTCTTGATGAGCATTTTCAAATCATGCCTAGGCCTTCCTTTCGACGACCTGAAAACGCAATTCCGGGCACAAGCCTTGGGCGGAGTCGATCTGGTGAAAGATGACGAGATCTTCTTTGCAGATGAGCGCGCTCCTTTTATCGAACGGATCAAAGCGTTCAAGCAGATCGCTCAGGATACAGAAGCCGAAACAGGCAAGCCAGTCCTCTATGCAGCCAACCTGACTGGACCTGTGCATGAGCTGAACGAAAAAGCGAAACGTGCGGTAGATGCGGGTGCTGACTGCCTCTTGTTCAATGTGCTGGCCTTTGGCTTCGATGCCCTGCACCGTTTGGCAGCCGATCCTGATGTACACGTACCGATCATGGCGCATCCAGCATTGGCAGGCGCTTACTATCCATCACCTGACTACGGTATCGCCACCCCGCTTCTGCTCGGAACGTTGATGCGTGTAGCTGGGGCAGATTTGGTGCTCTTCCCCTCTCCATATGGCAATGTCGCCTTGGACAAAACAGAAGCGTTGCAGCTCGCCAAGCATTTGACCGACCCACTGAATGGAGTGCGACGTTCCTTCCCGGTTCCGTCCGCTGGCATTCATCCAGGGTTGGTTCCACAGCTGTATCAAGACTTTGGTTTAGATCAAATCGTCAATGCAGGAGGCGGAATTCACGGTCATCCCGGTGGAGCAACCGCAGGAGCGAAAGCATTCGTTGCAGCGATTGAGGCAGTCACCGCAGGCCGAACATTGGAAGAAGCTGCCGCGGAATCACAAGAGCTGGCGATCGCCTTGGAAAAGTGGGGTGGCGCACGATGAGCAAGAAGCTCGTCCTGTTCTGCGATTTCGACGGAACGATTACCGAAAAAGACAACATTGTAGCGATTGTCCGAAAGTTTGCTCCCCCTGAGTGGGAAGCCTTGACGGAGCAAATCCTTTCGCAAAAAATAAGCGTTCAGGAAGGAGTAGGCAAACTGTTTCAACTATTGCCCTCCTCCTTGCGCCAGGACATTATTGATTTTATTGTCAAAGAAGCGACGATTCGCCCGGGATTTGCTGAATTCGTGAGCTATTGCCGCGAACAAGGCATTGAACTGTTGATCACGAGTGGCGGCATCGACTTTTTCCTGGAACCTATCCTGGCACCTTTCGATCTCTCCGATGTGCCTATTTACTGCAACGGCAGTGATTTCAGCGGAGAACGGATCACCATTACGTGGCCTAACGCTTGCGACGAGCATTGCACAAACGGCTGCGGCATGTGCAAGACGACAATCATCCGCCGTTACGATCCAGCAACCCATTTCCGAATCGTCATCGGCGACTCCATCACTGATTTGGCTGGAGCCAAAATCGCTGACTATGTGATTGCCCGTCACTTCCTCGCTGACAAGGCGGAAGAGCTGCAATTGCCGCATAGCAAGTTTGCCACATTCCACGACGTGATTCGCATTTTACAGCAAGTCCAACAGGAGGTTGTTTAACTCATGACCGCAACACTCGAACAACGTCTGGATGCCTTTCGCCGTCTGGATGACGCCAAGCTGACATTTGCCCGCCGGGACTGGTTTCCCGGCACTAGTGGCAATCTCTCCATTAAGATACAAAACGATCCCTTGCAATTTGCCGTAACGGCAAGCGGCAAAGACAAAACCAAGCTGTCCCCCGAAGATTATCTGGTCGTGGACCAAGACTCGCGTCCGGTGGATGTAACAACGCTCAAGCCTTCCGCCGAAACGCTCATCCACGCCGTCGTCTACAAATCGTTCCCGAAGGCGGGTGCTTGCTTCCACGTCCATACCGTGTGGAACAATCTTATTTCCGAGCTGTACTTTGGACAACGAGCCTTCTCCATTCAAGGACAAGAGCTGATCAAGGGACTCGGAATCTGGGAAGAAAACGCGCGCATTACTGTTCCGATTGTTGAGAACTTTGCCGATATTCCGACCTTGGCTGCCGCTATTGAAAAAGTAATCACACCAGAAGTTCCCGGCGTACTCATCCGTAACCACGGTATCTACACGTGGGGCGGCAATGACTTCGAAGCCAAGCGCCACCTGGAAGCTTTTGAATTCCTATTCGAGTATCACGCCCGCTGGCTGCAATTGCGCCAAGCAGTCGTGTCCACTACAACCACCAATTAAGGAGGAATAAACGATGGCACAAATTCGTTTTCACGACAACAATGAGTACATCTCAGCACCCGAGGAAGTTGTCTCCTTCCTAGACACCCAAGAGATCATTTACGAAAAATGGGGCGTGGATCGCCTTGATCCGAAGCACCGTGATAACTACAGCCCGACAGACGAGGAAAAACAAGAGATTCTCGACACTTTCAAGCCGGAAATCGAGGCGATCAGCCAACGTCGCGGTTACTTGACAGCGGACATTATCGTCCTCTCTGACAAAACGCCTAACCTCGACGAGCTGCTGGTGAAATTCAAGGGCGAGCATCACCACACCGACGATGAGTGCCGTTTCTGCGTCGATGGCCACGGTATTTTCGCCATCAAAGGCAAAGATGATCGCTACTTCGACGTCGAGCTGGAGCCAGGCGATCTGATCTCCGTACCACCGAACTACCGCCACTACTTCACCCTGATGGACGACCGCAAAATTAAGGCGATTCGCTTGTTCGTCACTCCTGCAGGCTGGGAAGCGATCTATTAATAACAAACCCCTTGGCATTTATTGATTGCCAGGGGGTTTTGTCTTTCACCCTTCACTTTACGACGCCATTTCCCTTAATCGATACGTCAGGCTTGATTTCAACTGTGGCATTGGAAAAAGCCTTCATCCAATCATCCTCTACCTTTTTGTATTCCTTATATTCATAGGCACGCGCATAGATACCAAACCCAAACGGGTCTACACCGATATCCTGGCATTTCTTGATTAACTTCATGTAATCCT
Source organism: Brevibacillus sp. BC25 (assembly GCF_000282075.1). Taxonomy (NCBI): domain Bacteria; kingdom Bacillati; phylum Bacillota; class Bacilli; order Caryophanales; family Paenibacillaceae; genus Brevibacillus; species Brevibacillus sp. BC25. The sequence goes on along the minus strand of NZ_AKIX01000088.1, from coordinate 15,721 downwards.
TCTGTAACTCGTCACTGATCATTCGCTCCATCTTTTTGTAGTCCTTTTCCATGTCGAACGGAAACATTCGCTCCGATATGGACACTCGCAACTTGAAATGAACGTCAAAATGAAACCGACCGTTCTGATAGGTTGTTTTTATTTTTTTTTGGACTCCCTTGATAAAAAAACTGATCCTGTCTTTCACAATTTGCTTGTGATCGTTCGGATCTTTAATCGGGATGGTGACGGACAGTTCCCCTTGTTTTTCATGGAGTAGCGTTTGCAATAGAATCGTATCCCGCGGTTCTATCAGGCCTGCGTACGTCCCATTTTTTTTTAACAAAGCCGTCCCCACTGCCTTGACCGCCCGCTTTTCTTTCTTCAACTCAGTCATGGTGGGTGTCATCCCTTTTTCATACATTTGCCGATGGAGCTCTTGTGCCCTCGTCTTTACCGTCAGATTTCTTTTATTGGCTGTGTCTATCAGCGTTGTCACATGAATGGACAAACGGGGCTTGTCCTTTGGTTTAAAATCAAATAACTCATGCAATGGACCATCAAGCATAGCCATGCGTGCGTTGACACTGAATTTTGCATCCCGAAAAACGACATCCAGCAACCGAAACCAGTCCGGGTGAGCCAGCAGCTTTTTCCCGAACACAAGCACCTGAATTTTGCCTGCTTGGGTCAAGCCTGTCACTCGCTCATCAAAGCCCATTCTTGACTCTCTAATCGTAGATGACCGAATACCGTATTCCTCAGATTTTTCCTTTGCCTCCCGACTGAACACCGGACTTGAGATATAAAAGAGAAGCTCGTTTTTTTCGTTCAAATCAATTCCGACCATCAACGATAAAGTGGCATCCTCCAAATTGATTTGATCCCTGCAACCTGCCAGCATGGTTACCAGCAAGCTCAATAACAGAATCTGAGCAAATGCCCTCATGCTTTTTCCTCCCCTTCTGTTCGTTTCGATAGCCTGATCAGCACCCAAGCCAGTAAAGGAAGCACATATGCAAAGCCTAAGCCTGTATAGCTCCAAATTTGTGTTGATTTCTTCAGATCAATAAAGGATGGCGTATAAAACCATACCGCCACTGGAACCAGTAGAAGGAACAGACGCAAATGCTTGCGGTGATCCTTCATGCCGAATAACTGACTGAATGAGAAGACACAAAAATAGATGTACGGCAAGGCAGTCGTTGACAATATAAACAAATAAGAAGAGAGAAAAAGAATATCGACACGTTCCAAAAAGCGGAACTCAATGGCTTTCCATAAATTGAGCGTAGGCCATGTATACTGTGTGATTTCATCGGGGCTAAAGTAAGCAAAACAAACGATGGTGACAGACATATACACGAGCATCGTCAATGTATTCGCAATGACAATGCCAAGTGACGCATATTCCTTTTTTTGAAGAAAAGGATAGGCGAAATAGCCAAACTCAAATCCCAGAAAAGAGAGTACCGTGGATTTACTTGCTTCCCATATCGGGTGCCAGCCGTCCTTGATTACTGGCAGCAAGTTTAACCAATGAACCTCTCGATAAGCTGTCGTGAGAACAAAAGGTATCCAAAGTGTAAGATAGAACACGAGCTCGGCGTACCTTCCAATGGCGCGAAGCCCTCCCTGGAGAACAAGATAGGTCGGCAGAGCAAAAAGGAATACGACGACATAGGCCGGTGTCTGAGACAGGAGCCAAACATTAATGATTCCCGTGGCATTTATCATCAAAACGAACGCCGCTATCCCGCAATAAATGGACATCAAAGCAATAGCGACACGACCGAGCCACTTGCCCAGGATCAATGGAAATATATCGATAATCGTCTTCTCCGGGTACTGCTTCATCATGTTCGTGATGACGAGACTGACTAGCGTTGCCGCAAGCCATCCAATCAAAAGCGATATCCATCCATCGGTGCTCGCCTTCTCCGCCAATTCTCTGGGAATCGTCAATACTCCGATCCCTACTTGTGCCCCATGAATGAGGAGAATGTACTGGAGGATGCTCAATTGGTTGTACGTATACTTTTTCATCACCCGTCCTCCCTTGGCCGATTATCTCCTTGTCTTTGCTCCTCAATCGTGTGGGCTGAAAGGGGACGATCTTTCATTTTCCATAGTGGCAGGCGGACAAACAAATCTTTCCAATCTCCGAAACGCACAGGGGCAAGAGGGCTTCCATAAGGAACACCTAATGATTCCAGCGTAATCAAATGGCCGATCAATGCCATCAATCCGACAATAATGCCAACAAAACCAAACATCGCAGCGAGGATCATCATGAGAAATCGAATAAGCCTAACTGCCGAGGCCATATCGTAGTTTGGGATAATAAAGGATGAGATCGCTGTAAATGCAACGACGATCACCATGATGTTGCTCACAATCCCCGCTTGTACGACCGCTTGACCGATCACGATACCCCCTACGATACCGACTGTTTGTCCGATAGGCGCCGGCAAGCGAATTCCCGATTCCCGAAGCATTTCCAGTGTGAGCTCCATAATGAATGCCTCTAACAAGGGAGGGAATGGAACCTTTTCGCGAGACTCTCCGACTGACAAAATCAAATCGAGTGGGATGACCTCATAATTGAAAGAAATCAACGCAATATAAATCGCGGGCAAAAAAGTAGCAATCAAGAAAGCCAAGTACCGAAGCAAGCGGATAAACGTGGCAACAGGCCAACGTGTACCGTAATCGTCAACGTTTTGAAAAAAGGAAACGAAAGTAGCCGGACCGATTAATACACTTGGAGAGCGATCGACAACGACAACAATCTTCCCTTGCAAGATGTGAGAGGCGACTGTATCCGGCCGTTCTGAAGTCAAAAACTGCGGAAACAGAGAGTAAGGATTATCCTCGATATACTCCTCCAGTTCAGACGCATTAAGAATCGAGTCAACCTTGATGCTCTTGAGCCGATCTTCCAACTCCTGTAATATTTCCGGATTCGCCACATCAGCCAAATAGATGATCGAGAGCTTTGAAAGGCCTCGTTCTCCTAACCACATTTCTTTTATTTTCAATTCACGGTGGGGAATATAGCGGCGAATGAGGGCAATGTTGTGCGAGTCCGTTTCGACAAACCCTTGGTGGCCTCCCTTCAGCGCAGCTTCCAACTGCGGATCTTCTATCGCCCGCTGCGGCCATCCATTCGTTTCGATCACAAGCACTTCTTTTCGACCCTCGATAAATAAAAGACTGCTCCCAAGCAAAATCTCGGTTTCTACTTTCCGAAAGTCGTAGACAACTGATACCTTTCCAACAGATAACAGGTCAAAAACACTCGATTTCTCACCGTCTGGGTGTGACAAAAGCGGACGAAGCACATTGTTGTTAATCGAGTTTTTATCAACCAAGCCATTCAGGTAGACGAGTGTAACCTTGCCCTCTATCTGATGACTCGTAAACGTCCGAATGACCAAATCGGGTGTCAGCGTGAAAATCGCATTCAGCTCCGCAATGTTATCACTTAATTGCTCACTGATCTCACGAACACGGATAGGCTCACCCGAGAGGCTCATCCTGTCTTTGACAGATGTCTTTTTTCTTCTCAGCCACCCTCTCATCGCCATCTCCTACAGCTCCCGCCCTTTTACGAAGTATGTTCCATTAGCGTTCGTGAGAGCTTCCCAAAATATGCATGTGACTTGGCACATTCTACCGCTGAATCGAATAAATCCCAATGCCCTGCAAATACTGTGGGGAGTACGAGATTACTTTGGCGGGGAAATCGAGAAAGAAGCCGCGAAAAAAATCGAAGCGGAGATTCGGGGGTTGTACGAAATAGGTCGGAAGCAGCAGATGGACACGCTCCAGCTCGGTCACACCCTTTATCGCAAATATCCGCAAGAATGGAAACGAATGCAGCAAAATGAAGCGCTACCGCTACAGTCGTCTTCTCTGGAGGCGGTGAATGTCAAATTTACGATGGCGGGATATCAAAGGTGAAGCAAGTGCGTTAAATGCGAAAGGAGCAAAGCATTGTGCTTTGCTCCTTTTTTCGTCTTTTATTAAGAACTACACCACATATGCTCCCGCTTCAATCACACGATCCGCAATCGAACGTTTGAGTGCCACCGTGTTGATCGGCGTACGGCGGGTCAGTTTTTTCAGGATCGAGAGGCGCAGACGAAGCTCGTCGCCCTCTTCCATCGCCGCCATTGCTTCTTTTGCCCAGCCTTCGATACGGTCGAATGCCTCATGCACATAGACAGCGGTCATTTCCAGCTTTTGCTGCTCGGCTTCGAGCCCATTTGCCGCCATTGCTTTCTCTGTCCGCTTCACGATGCTGTCCATTGCATACAGCTCGATCAGCATGTCAGCCGCGAATGCCAAGAGTTCCTGTTCTTTGGACATCGCTTGTTGGTATTTCATCAACGCAGAACCAGCCACCATCAAAATGATTTTGCGCGTGATGTTGATCAGATGCTTCTCCATAGCCAAAGGTGCATCTTCAATCTCTTCTGGATAATAGCTCATCAGATCTGCTTGCAGGCTGCTTGCTGCTTGCATGAGCGGTAGTTCGCCTTTCATCGCCTTTTTCACGAGCGTATCTGGGATGAGCATGCGGTTGATTTCGTTCGTTCCCTCGAAAATACGGTTAATCCGAGAGTCACGGTACATGTTCTCGATCTCATACTCGGACATAAAGCCGTATCCACCGTGGATTTGCACGCCTTCGTCCACGCAGTAATCCAAGACCTCAGTGGCAAATACTTTATTGATCGAGCATTCGATTGCATAATCGGCAATCGCCTTCGCAACCTCCGCGCCATCATCCGCTTTTTCACCCAAGCGAGTCAGCGCTGTATCGAACAGACCCACTGTCCGATAGACGGAGCTTTCAGCCGCATACGTTTTCACTGCCATGTTCGCCAGTTTGTTTTTGATTAAGGTAAAGTTGGCAATTGGCGTTTTGAACTGCTTACGCTCTTTTGCGTAGTTCGTCGCGAGTTCCACCGCTTTTTTCGCGGAGCCGACTGCGCCCACCGCGAGTTTGTAACGACCAACGTTCAAGATGTTGAACGCGATCACGTGACCTCTTCCAGGCTCACCGAGCAGATTGTCTACCGGCACAGGTACATCTTGCAAAATGACCGTGCGTGTCGAAGAGCATTTGATCCCCATCTTCTTCTCTTCCGGTCCAAACGAAACACCTGGGAATGTGCGCTCGACAATAAAGGCAGTAAATTTCTCGCCATCAATTTTCGCGTATACGATAAACACATCTGCAAAGCCAGCGTTTGTGATCCATTGCTTCTCTCCGTTAAGAATATAGTGCGTGCCATCTGCGGAGAGAGTCGCTGTCGTCTTCGCACCCAGTGCATCTGAGCCAGAGCCTGGCTCTGTCAGGCAATAGGCAGCGATTCGTTTTCCAGATGCCAGATCAGGCAGATAGCGCTGTTTTTGCTCCTCGTTTCCAAAGTACACGATCGGCAGTGACCCGATACCGACATGGGCGCCGTAGCTGAGCGCAAAGCCGCGAGCCAGCGAGAACTTCTCTGTTACGAGTGCAGTACTGACTTTATCCAGCCCCAGTCCCTCGTATTTCTCTGGAACGTCTCCAGCCAACAGACCGAGCTCCCCTGCTTCCTTCAACAGACGAACCGAAATATCAAATTGGTGGTTTTCAAGCTCTTCCAGATGAGGACGAACTTCCTTGTTGACGAAATCCTCTGTCGTCTTGGCAATCATCTTTTGCTCTTCGGTGTATTCTTCTGGCACGAATACATCATCAGCTGAACCTGCATCGATCAAAAAGCTTCCACCGCGGATCAAATCTTTTGTTTCTGCCATTACTATCCCTCTCCCTTATTTTAAAATTAGATCATCTCAAAAACGCCAGCGGCTCCCATTCCACCACCGATACACATCGTAACGACTCCATATTTGCCGCCTCTGCGCTTCATTTCGTTCAAAAGCTGGACGGTCAGCTTGGCACCACTGCAACCGAGTGGATGCCCTAATGCGATTGCCCCACCATTTACATTGACCTTTTCAGGATCGAGTCCCAGCTCGCGAATGACGGCAATCGATTGAGAAGCGAACGCTTCGTTTAACTCAAACAGATCGACATCCTCCAAGCTGATTCCCGCTAGCTTCAATGCTTTTGGAATCGCGACAACCGGACCAATCCCCATGACATCAGGGTCTACGCCGCCAACCGTAAAGGAACGGAACTTGGCAATCGGCTCGACACCCAGCTCGGCTGCTTTCTCGGCAGACATCACGAGAACTGCCGCCGCGCCGTCGCTCGTTTGCGAGGAGTTTCCTGCCGTTACGCTACCTTGCACATGAAAAACCGGCCTGAGTTTGGCGAGTGCCTCCATCGTCGTGTCCGAACGCGCTCCTTCATCCTTGTCGAAAACACGTTCCTGGACGTGAACCTTGCCAGCTTCATCTACAAAATGCTGCTTGACTGTCAATCGGACGATTTCATCCTGAAATTTCCCTGAAGCAATGGCGGCCGTCGCACGCTGATGGCTTTGCAGAGCAAAAGCATCCTGATCCTCACGAGAAATGTTGTACCTCTTCGCTACTTCTTCAGCGGTATGACCCATGCTCATGTACGCTTCCGGCTTCGTTTCCACCAAAGTCGGATTGAGTGCGATTTTGTGACCGAGCATTGGCACCAGACTCATGCTCTCCACCCCGCCAGCGACAACCACATCGGAGCTGCCGACCATGATCTGCTGTGCAGCGTAAGCAATCGTCTGCAAACCGGAGGAGCAAAAGCGATTGATCGTGATTCCCGATACATTTGTCGGCAATCCGGCACGCAGTCCGATCAAGCGAGCCATATTCATGCCTTGCTCCGCTTCCGGTACAGCCGTCCCCATGATGATATCCTCGATATCAGCCGGATCGAGCTGTGGCACGCGGCGCAACAGGTCGCTTACAACTGCGGCTCCCATATCGACTGGGTGAAAATCCTTGAGACTTCCTTTTTTCGATTTACCGATAGCGGTGCGGGCGCCCGCGACAATAACTGCTTCTCTCATCGTTATCCCTCCCTCTCCCTAGTTACGCAAAGGCTTGTTTTTGGTCAGCATGTGCTGCATCCGTTGCTGGCTTTTCGGTGTCTTGATCAGTTCGAGGAACGCTTGCTTTTCCAGCTCCAGAATGTAGCTCTCTGTCACTTCTGTACCCGCTGGCACGTTACCACCGGACATGACATAGGCAACTTTGCTTGCGATCAGCTCATCATGCTCGGAAATATATCCACTCTTCTTCATGGCATAAATATTTTGGCGCAGGTTCGCATAACCCGTTTCTCCAATGACGCGAATTTTGCGTGACGCTGGCGGCGTGTAGCCCTCTTTATCCATCGCGAGCACCAGTTGCTTCGCATCGTACAACAGATGATCGGCATTCACGCTGATGCGGTCAGTCGGTCGCAGGTACCCCAGATTGATGGCTTCCTGACCACTCGTAGATACCTTTGCCATAGCAATGGCTTCAAACGCCTTCGCCACGAATGGGAAAGGATCAACTGGCATGCTGCCTCCCTCTGGAACGTTTTCCATTGCTCGGAACAGCATCTCCTTCGTTCCTCCGCCACCTGGCAGAAGCCCTACTCCCACCTCTACCAGTCCAAGGTACGTCTCTGCCGATACCTGTACACGATCCGCGAGATAGACCACCTCGACACCGCCGCCAAGCGTCATGCCGAACGGTGCTGCAACGACTGGACGATGCATGTAGCGCAGTGCCCGTGCTGTTTTGTGGAAGTTCGTGACGAGCATATCGAGCTCCAGCCAGTTCTCATCCTGTGCTTCCATCAACGCCATGGCGAGATTCATACCGACGCAGAAGTTTTTGCCTTGATTACCGATAACCAGGCCAGCGAAGTTCTTTTGCACTTCATCTGCGGCCTGACTTGCCATTTGCAAGACATCCATCCCGAGCGCATTGTGCGGGGAGGTGAATTCCAGACATGCGACTCCATCTCCCAAATCGATCAAGGCGGCACCCGCATTTTTCTTGATCAGCTTGCCTTGCTCCTTAAGTGCTGCCAAGTTAATGTTTTCCTTGCTCTCTTCGACGTCCTTGTAGGTGCCTCCGATGGAAAACACACTGCGCTTTCCTTGCTCTTTTTGGTAGAAGGAGGTATTCCCACTCGCGAGCAGCTCCGACACGAGTGCCGGAATCTTCTCGTTTTCCTCACGCATTTTTGCCACTGACTTTTCGAGACCGATGGCATCCCATGTTTCGAACGGCCCCATCTCCCAGCCGAAGCCCCACTTCATGGCCTGGTCAACAGAGACGATATCGTCTGCGATCTCATGAGCCTTTTCAGCAGAGTACAGCAGTACCTTTTTGAAGACACTCCAGACAAACTCACTGCCCTTGTCCTTGCCGTATGCGAGCGCTCTCAACTTCTCAGGCAATGTCTTGGCTGTTTTGGCTGTTTCGAGGGAAGCGAACTTCGGCCTCACACTTGGTCGGTATTCCAACGTGTCAACCGACAGTGCCATAATCTCTTTGCCTTTCTCCGTCTTCACCTGCTTGAAAAAGCCTTGACCAGCCTTTTGCCCGATCCATCTTTTCTCCACCATTTGTAGAACGAACTCCGGCACTTCAAAAACCGAGCGCTCCTGCTCATTCGTGCTTTTGTTCCTGACGTTACCCGCCACATGCACGTACGTATCCAGTCCGACGACATCGAGTGTGCGGAACGTAGCGCTCTTCGGACGGCCGATGACCGGTCCTGTCAACGCATCTACCTCATCTACCCCAAGCCCCAGTCGCACCATTTCGTGGATCGAAACCTGCAATCCATATGTACCGATGCGATTGGCGATGAAGTTAGGTGTATCTTTGCAAACGACCATTCCTTTTCCGAGCACATGCTCACCAAAATGCTTCATGAAAGAGATGACTTGCGGGTCTGTATCTAGACCTGGAATCAGCTCCAACAGTTTCAAGTAGCGCGGTGGGTTAAAAAAGTGTGTGCCGAGGAAATGCTTGCGGAAGTCATCAGAGCGTCCCTCTGCCATTTCGTTGATAGAAACCCCAGACGTATTGGAAGACACGATTGTCCCTGGCTTGCGATGCGCTTCTACCATAGCGAAGACGCTTTTCTTCACCTCGATGTTCTCGACAACTACCTCAATAATCCAATCGACCTCTCTCAAGCAAGAGAGATGGTCTTCGAAGTTACCAACTGTAATCAGATCGATGTTCTTTTTATCGTAGAGCGGCGCCGGCTTCTCCTTCAAAAGTCGGTCACGGCCCGCTTGTGCTATCCGGTTTTTCACCACGCTATCAGACAAAGTAAGTCCTTTTGTACTCTCTTCTGCTGTCAATTCACGCGGCACGATGTCCAGTAAATAAGTGGGAATACCGACGTTGGCTAAATGTGCTGCGATCCCTGCGCCCATGACGCCTGAACCGAGAACTGCCGCCTTGCGAATTTTGCGTTCCATCTCCAAATCCTCCTTTTAAAAAACCTAGTCATGGCTTATTCATGGTCAAAAGAATGGCCTCGCAACAGTGAATACCTAATATTCAGACTAGCAGATCATTTTTAAAACTTCTACTTTCTCCATAGATATTCCTGTGTACATCAGCACATGCCTTCCATTGAATGAATGCTCATTCAGTATGTGGGTTAAAAAATGACATCCCACGTTTTGGCTGTCTAACAAGCCCGGAGATGTTACGCTCCCACCAACTGAATCACCGTTCAGTTTTTATTGTAATCGAAAATTCTGTCAGTTGCAATCGTCACTTCATGAAAGAAAAGAAAAGGGGCATCAATTGTCCAGTGCCCCATTTTCTGTGCTATTTTTGCGAGTAAATCAGCGTGGTAATCTTGCGTCCGTAAGCGTTGGACGCGTCTTCTTCCAATCGGTATTCAATCTGGAAGTCACCGTTTTTCGGGTCTAAATAATGAGCAATCACCCAGAGGGCTTTTGAAATGTTTTCGTCAGCCTTGACCGATACTTTTACCGGTCCGTTGTACGTGGGCACTTGCTCCAGCTTTGCCATGCTTTTGAGCGCATCGTCTGTAAAGAGAGCAGACAGCTGGTTCTGATTTTTTGTTTCGTACGCCAAATTCGCTGCTCGTAAATACACCTGCGCGATGTGCTGCTGATTCGCAGATGAACCACGGAACTGCGAAGCTGCATCCATCCGGTAATAATCAATCAGTCGATCCATCACAACGACGTATTCTGCACGCGTCAGGATCTTGTTCGGAGAAAAGGTCTTGTCCGTCAGAAACAGATTGAATTCTCGGATCGCCAGTGGGTACGGTGAATATGTATCCCGATAGAATCGGTCGCGCTTCCATTCGTAATGGCTGTTAAAGAAAGAGACTGTATCTTGTGGTTTAATATTGGCTGTACGGAATTTTTGTGGTGCCAGCATATGAAACAGCATCAAGCTGGCCTCTTCTTTCGTCAATGGCCACTGCATCCCGGCACTGGACATCCACCAGTCCGGATTTTCCTTCTCTTGCTTTTTCATCAGGTGCCCGGTTTCAGCCAAATATAGATAGTATAACATCCGGTCTCCTGGATCAAACTTGCCCAGATCGTCCGTTTCGATTTTCATCATGGTCTTTAGATTGCTCAGCAGTTGATCTACTTCCCCCCGGAGTAGATAGCGGTGATCCAGGTTTGGCTTGCGTTCTGGCTTTTCAATCGGTCCATATACCGTCTCAAATACGCGATTCAGCATAGCCAAAGCTTCGCCTCTAGTAACTGGCTTGTTTGGGTAAAAAGGCTGATATCCCTTCCTCTTTACGATGCCCAGATCCGCCATTTCGTTGATTTGCTCACGCGCCCAATGTTCCTGTATGTCTGTATACATGCCAGTTGCAGCCGCATTCGCACTCCCTGAAAAAACGCTTTGCACCACTAACAGTGCCAAGAGAAAAACGATAGCAAAACGCTTTACCATGACTTACGATAACTCCTTTCTTTTCATGATCGTTCCCTTACTCCCTTTTTTTGGAATTCGTCCCCAGTAGCATCCATTCCTGCCATATTGGTCTATTTTCCTGGGTCTGATCTCTCCCTTTCTTGTATCGGGATGAAAACGGAACTTTGTTATACTTTTTCAAAACAAATGAAAAAGAGCCGCACTTTGTATGAGCGGCCCAATTATATCCTTTTTCTTTATGAGCTGACTATCCTTCCATCTGCTCTAACCAGCCTGGTCCCTTGGTCACAAGCAGCCGATATAAGAAAATGTTGATGAGAGTGAACAGGACGAAAATCCCAAGAGCGGTCCCTAACATGGATGTCCCCAACGATAAACTGGCGAGGACGACTAAGCCTCCTGCCATAAGGCCTATTACCAGCTTGAAAAGAAAAAGAGCCGTCGGTTATCCCAACGGCCCTCATGATTAGTTTTGTGGTACAAAGCTGCCATCACGCAGCATAGTCAACTCGCCCATGATGAATGCTAAATCTTCGTTTCCGTCCAACTTGCCACTTTCTTCTAACGATTCCAAACGACGCAGAAGCATGTTGGCAAAATCTTGAATCTGTACTGGATGTGCCTCCATATCCGCCTCATCCAAAACTTCAAAACTAGTCAAGGCTTCCAAGTGGGTCACGATACGGAAACCGCCGATTTCCCCTAGGAACTCTTGCTTGTTCATTTTTGATTTCTCCAATTTTTGCAGCATGGACAAAATATCATTCGCTACCACGCTTGGAAAAGCAACCTGATAAAAGTTGCGATTTTTCGCTTCCTCGGTTTTGATAATCAAAACATCAATACCGTCCAGTTTTTTTGCTTTTTTGCCAAACCCAAACATATATTCCACCTCAATTGTTCGATCTGTCCAACTCTCTCCATGATAGACATAATCCGAGAGTCAGACAACCCCTATCCATATATTAACTGGGCTATTTGTCTTTTTTGACACACACGCTAACGTAAAACGACTGCTCCCAAGTGAGGTGCGCCATGAAAGTCAACTGGAAAAACTGGATGTTTATTCTCGCTCTTTCTTTGCTCGTCACAGGATGCTTGACACAAGTAAAGCAGGAGCATGCAAAAACCAAGGCCAAAACACAGAGTAAGCCTGCCAAGCAGTCTGCCATCCAAAAGCTTGGCGATAACAAAACGGATGTCGTCCTCTTTTTGAAGCAAGCCGAGCATCAGTTGGAAAATGTCTATTATGCTGCTGCGGACAATGCGAAGGGCAAAACTGTGTTTGAGGATGGTCTCGTCTTTCGTGAATTGCCTAAGCGCTTCGACAGTAAAGACAAGATAACGGGTTACTTCGGTCGTTTTTGGAGCCGTCCACTGGCAGAAGCCATGTACGACAACATGACAACCAAGCTGGTGAAGGAAAAAGTATACGTAGCGATCCCCCGTGTCGACTATCCGACTTTGATCTCGGTACGAAACACGAATGTCCAAAAAAGCAATGGAGAACTCAGTGTGACCGTGGAAGATGTAACCGATTCCTCCTTTGCTTCTGACCGCACGCTGCGCTACCGACTCGTGCGCGATCAAAAGACCAAACGGTTCGAAATCAAATCACGGATGGGCACTTATGGGAATGAACAATTTCAATAAGCCTCTTGACATTTCTTGCGGACCAAGCGAATAATAGTGAATTAATAAGCACATAGTGAGCGGCAATGACGGGGAATAGTAAAACCGCCCTTCAGGTCCAGAGAGCGAAATCCACCGGCTGAGAGGTTTCGTCCTTGAATCGGTTTGAACCCACCCCAGAGCATCCAGGGAAGACCTGGACAGGTTTCTTTCACCTGTTATCAAAGAAAGAGAGCCGGGCGTTTCTTGGCTGAAGTATGCCTTCAGTCCAAAACGTCAAATAAGGTGGTACCGCGTGAGGTTATCAAGCCCTTTCGTCCTTATCAAAGAGACGAGAGGGCTTTTTTGTATGCAAGAAGGGGGTTTTACGCATGAAAAAGGGGAAGTTGCGTTTGGTAGTAAAGGTGGGGAGCAGTTCGATTGCAGCAGCTACAGGCGGTGTTGATCCGGCGAAAATGTCGCTGCTCGTCTCTGCTATCAGCCAATTGCGCGAAGCGGGTCATCAGGTTGTCTTAGTCTCCTCGGGAGCTGTCGCCAGCGGCTATCAAAGTCTCGGCTACCAACAGCGACCGCGATCCTTGGCAGCCAAGCAAGCAGCAGCGGCCATCGGGCAAAGCTTGTTGATGCAAACCTATACGCAGATGTTCGGCGCCCATAATTTCAGCGTGGCGCAAATCTTGCTGACACGAGGTGACTTTTCACACAAGGAACGGTATCAGCACGCATTCTCCACGCTGTCACTGCTATTGGATAAAAATATTTTGCCAATTATCAACGAAAACGACACGGTATCCGTAGCGGAATTGACCTTCGGAGACAATGATATGCTTGGCGCACTCGTCGCTGGTCTCATCCATGCCGATTTGTACACGATCCTGACTGATACGAATGGCTTGTACGATAAAGACCCTCGTTATCATGCTGATGCCAAACACATGGGCTGGCTCGAATGTGTGACGGACGAAATCGAGGCACTTGCAGGCGGAGCTTCCCAACTGGGAACAGGTGGTATGCGCTCCAAGCTGATCGCAGCAAAAACCGCCCAATCATTAGGAATTTCGAGCTTTATCGGAAAATTGACGAATACCACTGATTTGGTGGATGTCCTTACTGGCAACGGGAATGGCACCTACGTCAACTATCATCCAGAAGCGCCTGCAACGAACGGCGTTCCTACACGCAAGCAATGGATTGCGCTTCACTCCCCTACCCGCGGGAAAATCACGGTTGATAGCGGTGCAGCGGAAGCGATTTTGGAAAACAGCAAAAGCTTGCTCTTGGCAGGTGTCCGCGATGTATCCGGCATGTTCGAGCAAGGTGAGGTTATCGAGGTTTACTGTGAGGGTATGTTGATCGGTCGCGGTATCAGCAGATTCACTGCCACACAGTTAAGTGATTTTCTTTCCCCTGATAACGTAACGCGACACAGCGGTACCGTTATACATCGAGATGAATGGACGCCTGTCATCTAAACGAATCCATGTAGTTAGAAAGATAGGAGTTGGAGAAACCATGGAAAGCTTGAAAGAAAAAGTGCATACACAAATAATTCTGGCCAAACAGGCTTCACGAAAAATGGCAATACTCTCTCGCAAAGAAAAAGACGAGGTGCTCGTCGCAATCGGCAACCAGCTGCTGGCTGATGAAGCCGTCATTCTCTCAGAAAACGCCAAGGACATCGCCCGCGCGGAAGCAGACGGTCAGCCTGCCTCCTATCTGGATCGTCTCCTGTTGACGCCTGAGCGAATTGCACAACTCGTGGATAGCCTGGCGCAGCTGGTATCCCTCGATGATCCGGTCGGGGAACGAATTGACTCGTGGACACAGCCAAACGGACTTTTCATCGAACAAATCCGCGTCCCTCTCGGTGTCATTGGAATGGTGTACGAAGCCAGACCGAACGTCACCGTTGACGCTGCAGCTATCGCCATCAAAACAGGCAATGCGATCGTCTTGCGCGGCAGCCACAGCGCTGTTTACAGCAATCTCGCGTTGGTGACTAGCATTCGTCAAGCGCTCACTGCGACCGGACTTGACGCAGAAGCGGTGCAGTATTTGCCTTTTGCCGAACATGTCTCTGTCGATTACTTGTGCACCGCCAATGGTCTCGTCGATGTCATCATCCCTCGAGGTGGTGCAGGACTGATCCAGCGGGTTCTGCAAATCGCAAGCGTTCCTGTACTCGAAACAGGCGTTGGCAATTGCCACATTTATGTGGATGAAGCGGCTCAGTTTGACATGGCTGAAAGCATCGTGCTCAATGCCAAAACAAGTCGGCCAGCCGTATGCAATGCTGCCGAAACACTCCTCGTGCACCGCAGTTGGCCACAGGAAAATCAACGAGCCTTGCTCCAAAAGCTACTGGCGAAGGGCGTTGAGCTCCGTGCTTGTGAGCGTACGATAGAGCTGCATTCCGACCTCGCCGGTCAATTGCACCATGCAACGGCAGAAGACTGGGATACGGAATACTCTGCGCTAATTCTGGCAGTGCGCACTGTCGATAGCCTGAGCGATGCCATTGAACATATTACAGCGCATACTTCCGGCCATTCCGAGGCAATCGTAACGGAAGATGAAATCGCAGCCCGTCAGTTTTTGACTGCAATCGATGCCACAGCGGTTTATCATAACGCCTCTACCCGCTTTACAGATGGTGGAGAATTCGGCTTCGGTGCCGAGATCGGCATCAGCACGCAAAAGCTTCACGCTCGTGGGCCAATGGGCTTGCCAGCGCTCACTTCTTACAAGTATGTCGTACGCGGAAACGGCCAAATCCGATAGTCCAATAGGAGGGAATCACCATGAGTAACCAAGCAACAGCGATTACAAAAGGGCGGATCGGTTTTCTCGGTGCAGGCTCAATCGTGGAGGCTATGCTTTCCGGTATCGTAAAGAAAGGCTTACTCCCTTCTGAGCGTATTTCCGTTACGAACCGCAACAATATGGAGCGTTTGGAGCAGTTGACAAATGATTACGGGGTAACTGCTACCCAAGACAAATTTGAGGTAGTTCGCTCTTCCGATATTTTAATTTTGGCCATCAAACCGAAGGATACAGCTGAAGCTTTACAGGATTTGCGTGGGGTCGTTCGTTCCGACCAATTGATCATTTCCGTGGTCGCTGGCGTCTCTACCAGCTTGATCGGAGAGTGGCTCGGTGCAGAGTGCCCGATCATCCGCACGATGCCCAATACTTCGTCTGC
>NZ_AKIX01000087.1:0-13266 GCF_000282075.1 Brevibacillus sp. BC25 | reverse complement strand
TTGGCGATCGTATCATCCTGCCGCCGTAAGGATACGGCTACATAGAGCAGATCAATTAAGTTGAGCTGAGCAAGCCTGGAGGACAGGGCTTCTGTACGAAATACCGTTTCGCGTGAAGTTGTGTACAAGCACATGTCTGCCAGACGCACGAGAGGAGATTTCCCATAGCTTGTGATGCCGATTGTTTTTGCTCCGGCTTCCTTGGCAACCTGTAGGGCTGCCAAAATATCTTTATTGGAGCCAGAGTGGGAGATGCCTACGACGACAGCACCTTTAGTAAGCAGAGAGGCGGACATCACTTGATAGTGAGCATCAGAATGATAGAGACAAGGGATACCTGTCCGCATAAATTTGTGGTACGCATCCTGCGCGATGACGGCTGAGCCTCCCGAGCCATAGAACTCGATCCGGCTTGCGTTTTCCAAACAGGAGACGATTTTCATTAACTCATCTTTATTGATAATCTGCTGTGTGTCCCGAATCGTCTCGATATTCGCTGTGAAAATTTTTTCAGCAATCGCACTAACGTCATCGTCGTCGAGATTGATTTCTTGGTGAATCGTTTGCTTCGGATTCGTGACTTCACTCGCCAAGGCGATCTTGAATGCTTGGTAGCCACGAAATCCAAGCCTGCGACACAGACGAAAAACGGTAGCATCTGCACACTGGCATTGGTCGGCTAGCTCCGTGATAGAGAAGTGAATAATTTCACTGGCATGCTCCAAAATATAGTCGGCGATCTGTTGTTCTTTCCCGCTTAGTTGCGTATAGATGGCGCGTAATTGCGTGAGCACCCGAGGAGCATGCGGGGTGGAAGCGTTCATCAATAGGTACCTCCTAACGTTCCATTGTGAATCTGTACTGATAGTATAAGGAAAATCAGACTCTTTTTCATAGGTTCGAAAAAATTTTCTTCATTTTTGATGAAAGATGAAAATTTTTGTCTTATAATACGTGGTAACGGATATGATCCAAAAAGGAGTGACGTACACGATATGAAACTTGCGATCCTCGGATTAGGAAAAATGGGGTACAATCTCACGCTTAATTTGCTCTCGCATCAGCATGAGGTCGTAGCCTATGATGTAGATTCTACGCGTGCAGAAGAGTTGAGTCATGAAGGTGCGATTCCAGCATTTTCGGTGGAAGACGCTGTGGCGAAGCTGCCGACACCTCGCGTAATATGGCTGATGGTACCGGCAGGCGAGATTGTGGATCAGTTGGTTGATCAACTCGCTACCTTGCTAGCTGTCGGAGATATCGTCATTGACGGTGGCAACTCTCATTACAAGCAATCGTTAGATCGCTATGCACGCTTAAAGGAGCAGGGCATTCACTTCATGGATGCAGGTACGAGCGGAGGCATGGAGGGAGCGCGCCACGGAGCATGTATGATGATTGGTGGCGATCGGGAAGCATTCACTCATATTGAGCCGATGATTCGCGACATTAACGTCGAAAACGGATACTTGTACGCTGGGGAAGCGGGCAGTGGCCATTTCTTGAAAATGATTCATAACGGGATTGAGTATGGCATGATGCAGGCGATCGGGGAAGGCTTTGAGGTACTTGCGAAAAGCCAGTATAACTACGATTTTGCTGAGGTCGCACGCGTGTGGGCAAATGGTTCCGTCATTCGAGGCTGGTTGATGGACTTAACAGAGCGAGCTTTTCGAAAAGACGCCAAGCTCGATGAAATCCGTGGGGTCATGCAGTCTTCCGGGGAAGGAAAATGGACGCTGGAAACCGCGCTGGATCTACAGGCAGCAACACCCGTGATTGCGATGTCCTTGCTGATGCGTTACCGTTCCTTGGACGAGGATACGTTCCACGGAAAAGTGGTCGCAGCCTTGCGCAA
Organism: Brevibacillus sp. BC25; assembly: GCF_000282075.1. Classification (NCBI taxonomy): domain Bacteria; kingdom Bacillati; phylum Bacillota; class Bacilli; order Caryophanales; family Paenibacillaceae; genus Brevibacillus; species Brevibacillus sp. BC25. Next base: position 11,408 of record NZ_AKIX01000087.1, on the reverse strand, counting down.
TGAATTTGGTGGACATGCCGTAGAAAAGAAATAAGAAATGGGATGACCGCAAAGGTGCTTCGATGGTTGGAGCTCCGGGGTCATCCTTTTTTGTTTTGTATATGGAAGAAGAAGGAATTTCCGATCGTAAAGCAAAGTATGCAGGTATCGCCCAGAAGTTTGCCTGGTCGAAAAGTGCTTGATTATTCAGTAGCTTCTAAAACGATGGGAGGATGGAAAGATGAGCGTTGAAGAGGTTGTTTTGTACAAGAATGAGAAAGGAATCGTGACCCTTACGCTAAACAGACCAGAGGCATTGAATGCATTGAACCGAGATGTCCTTAATCAGCTTTCGACCATCTTGGACAGGATCAAAACTGATCCCAGTGTGAAAGCCGTCATCCTTACAGGGGCGGGAGAAAAAGCATTTTCGGCCGGCGCTGACATCTCGTATCTTCATCAGGCGACACCGCTGGAAGTAAGGGATTTTGCTCAGTTGGCCGTTTCGGTGACCAGTCAAATCGAAACGTTGGGAAAAGTAGTCGTGGCTGCGATTAACGGCTATGCGTTAGGAGGGGGACTTGAGATCGCGGAATCGTGCTCGCTGCGTATTGCGGTTCGCCATGCCAAAATGGGACATCCCGAAGTACGAATTGGAGCAGTGGCGGGCTTTGGTGGAACAACCAGACTCCCTAGGCTAATAGGAAAAGGCCGTGCCGCAGAGTTGCTTCTTACAGGATCAGCGATAGATGCAGATGAAGCATACCGAATGGGTCTGGTAAATCGGGTCGTTTCGCGTGAGCGGCTACTGGCAGAAACAGAGGAGCTTCTCCAAGAAATTTTGTCTCAGTCTCCGCTGGCAGTGAAACTAACGTGGGATGCGATTCATCGAGGGAGTAACCTGACAGTAGAGGAGTCCGCACTTCTAGGCGCAGACTATTTCGGACTCGTGGCATCCACCGAAGACTTCCGGGAAGGAACCAAAGCTTTCTTAGACAAGACTACACCGCGTTTTACAGGGAGATAATCACACGAGCTTCAATACCTCACACAATTCAACCAACCGCCTAACACCGTACATCTGATGGCGATTGCGATCGTGAATGCTCCTGATCGCATCTGCCGTCACTTTTTTTGCCTGCTCAATACTTTGATTTTCTACTGCCTGTACAATTTCTTTCATGTTCGTTAAAAAATACACCGTATTGCGCAATGTGCGGATAAGCAAAATCTTCCGTATATCCATGGGAGTGAATTGGCGGTAGCCATTCTCAGGATCTCTTGGCAGTACAAGCAAGCCTTCTTTTTCCCAATGTCGAATCGCAGACGTTGTGACTCCTGTGTAAGCAGCGACTTCACCAATCGCCATGCGGTTTCGCCACTTTTTGTTTGGAGGCAAGGAGAGATCGAGATTTTCCAAAAGTTTGAGTGTTTGGTCTGCTGCGACCTTCTCTTGTTGGAGGTTGGCCTGTTCTTTATTCACGAGCCAAAAGGCAGCATCCATATCCGCTTTTTGAAGAGATCGAAGGACTTCACAGGTGACAGCGACACCGAAGCCAGGGAACATGGCGCGCAGGCAACGAAAATAGGCAAGATGGATTTCTGTATACAGTCGATAACCATTGTCTGCACGATCAGGAGCAGGAACGACTCCCCATGATTCATAATGGCGCAAAGCACTCGTACTAATATGTAGCTCGCGAGCGATCTCAATCGGCTTGTAATAAGGCATCTGACGCACCTCCCGCTGGTTTGTTATCGCGGATTTCACTATACCAAGAACAGCATCTCGTAGCAAATGTTCTTGTAATTTTTGGTAGGTCGTAATACTTTTACCCTGTTCAGCATGGGATGAAAAAGCGAAGATTGTCAGTAGGTATTGATTCTTCTTTTCCAGAGGTGAGACAACGTATGGCCATTGTTCAGCTACAATCAGAGAACCCGGACTTTTCGTTCATGATCAAGAAAAATCCGAATTCCGGACTGAGTTTACGATCCATTCGAAAAGGTATCGCATACGGGTGGTTTTCTAATACGGATACATATAACGTTTACTTTAAAGATGCAGAAAATGAGGTCTCCTATAAACAATCCGAACAGGAGCATTTTGAATATTTGAATGTCTCTCGGTACAATACACCCTTGTTTCCGTTAAATGCGATCAATGAATTTTTTTCCGCTCCGATGAAGCAACATGACGAGCGGGATGTAGAAGGGTACGAGCATGTTTTTTTCATTAACATGATTCACATCGAACGACTGCTGTATCTGACATTTTTTGAGAAGCACCTCAAGGATTTCACCTTTGAACTCAAGCACCACGCCGATAAAAGCTACGCTTTGACCATCACAACGAGAACGAGTATGCACCAGCTTCTCCACGTCGTGAGCGTGCTCTGTCTATTCTTGAGTATGTTTGGAAAAGAGTACATCGATATATCCGATAACATCCTGGATAAATACATCAAAAGCATCCATGTCATCGACGCACCTTTTTACATACGAAGCCTATTCGCTCGCAACTTCCTGACAACCAGAGATCGCTATCGCAAGTACAAGACCGAGATCGAGAAGACGAGCCGCTATCCCATTCAATTGGAGTATGGCAGCACCGGTTTGCAGAGAAGGAACTACATCGCGAGTAAGCTTCCTTTTACCAAATCGATTGTAGATATCGGTTGCGGGGAAGGCTTTTATGCGATTCCGTTCGCTACCAAGCTGCCGCAGTATTACTATGCCATCGATATCGATGAACAATCACTGGAATTAGTCAGACGTAGGGCTGAGGAAAAAGAAATCTCGAATCTGATTTTGTCCCCCTCGCTCGATCAGTTTTTACAGGATTACAACGGTGAACAGGTAGATGTCATTTTGACTGAGGTCATTGAGCATATGAGCAAAGATGAAGCGAGAGCGCTCATTAAGCAAATCTGCAGTCGATTGGATTTTGACCATTTTATTATTACGACACCGAACTCGGATTTTAATCAGTTCTATGAGTTGGAAGGCTATCGCCACGATGATCATAAATGGGAAATGGGACAAGAAGAGTTTCAGGCATGGATGACCGAGATCATGGAAGAAGCCGGGGTGCGGGGGCAATTTGTGTCCATTGGTGACGGCGTGAATGACATCCACACCACACAAGGCGTCATTGTCCAGAGAAAGGGGGCGTAACGATGCTGTTACAGACACAGGTTCACACGATTTTTATGCTCGTCGGTCCCACCGAATGTGGGAAAACGACTTTTGCCAAGGAAGTACTCATGCCGGGGCTTTCATTTGAAGATGAACAAAAAAACGTAAAAGCAAATGTCCAATACATTTCCTCGGACAGCATTCGCCAGGAATTACTGGGCTATGATTACGACAAGTATGATCAGGTGATGCTGGAGGCCAGTGAGCAGGCATTTCTGCTCCTATTTGAAAAGCTGCGCTTGGTGACTTCGTTTCCGATCAACGCCGAATTCGTGGTTGTCGATACAACAGGACTAGCAGAAGACTTCCGCTCGAAAGTCCGCGACATTGCAGCGGAGAACAATTACCGCTTGGAAGTGATCCTCTTTGATTATCGCAATCGGGAAGATTACTATGCATCCGAACGGTCAAAAAAACTGATTACGAACCATATTCTCCGGTTGAAGCAAGAAGTGCTCCGGGCATTATCAAAGGAAGGGTACCACAACATTCACCGGATACGGCACAAAGATTTTTACGCAGTAGCTGATGGGGTGGCTAATCCTCGTTATGATATCGTGATCGAAAATAAGGATGCATATCTGGCTACGATCCTTCCCAAAGATCAAACATACATCATCATTGGAGACATTCACGAATGCGTCCATGAATTAAAAGGACTCCTGCAAACCTACGGATTCAAGCTCGAGGACAATCGTCTCATCTCGACTGACAAGGTGCAGCATACCAAAATCATCGTAGTAGGGGACTGGATCGACAAAGGAGCGCAAACTAGGGAGATCATTGAGTTTCTATACGAGAATCAACAGCATTTCTTGTTTGTTCTCGGGAACCACGAAAATTTTGTCTACAAGTACTTGCGAAAGGAACTAAAAGGGGTAGACCCACAGCTACTGGATACTTATTTTGATTCCACACACGTCCTGGAAAAAGACACTAAATTAACAGAGATGTTCAATCATCTGTATACACTGGCTCAGCCATTTTATCGATCTAACGCACTGACTGGCCCGTCCTATTATGTCACACATGCTCCCTGCAAAAAGAAGTATATCGGAAAGCTTGATGCGAATTCGATGCGGCGCCAACGCAATTTTCGGATAGACCGAACAGCTTCTTTGGAAGAGCGACTCGCATTTTTGACGGTTGAGGCAGTCAGTAACCATCCGTACCATATTTTTGGACATATCGCGGCACAAAAAACGATTCGCCTGAAGAACAAGCTCCATCTCGATACTGGATGTGTGCACGGAAATGCTTTGACCTCCGTCGTGATCGCACACAAGCCGTTTTTCAAGTCGGTTCAGTCTGAGCATCGGGTGATGACAGAGGAGCTACCGATCCTGTTCCATGCAGAAAAACAAGTATCCATGGGAGATTTGGAAGAGGAAGAACTCCGTCGACTCCGTTACTGCTCACAAAATAAGGTCAATTTTATTTCCGGAACGATGCCTCCGGCGGATAAGGATGAGGCGACTCAGGAATTGGAGTCGTTGAAGGCGGGACTGGACTATTTCGCGAATCGAGGCATTCATCAAGTCGTGTTGCAGCCGAAATACATGGGTTCGAGATGCAATCTCTATCTCCATCATGATCGCGACAAATGCTTTGAGATCAGCAGAAATGGCTATGCCATCAATCAGGTTGATTTGACATCGATTTATGACAAGCTACATGCAAGGTTCCGCGAATACATGGAGCAGAATGAAATGGCGATGCTCATCTTAGATGGCGAATTGTTGCCGTGGAGTGCAATAGGGAAGGGCTTGATCGAAAAGCAGTTCAAACCAATCGAATCCGCGCTGGGCAGTGAATTTGCATTTTTGCAGGAAAACGGTTTTGAAGAGGCGCTACACCAACTCATCCACAACTATGACGAGAGCGGATTCGAAAAAGACCAGTTCCACCTATCCAAGAGTGCGCTCACGGAAAAATTCGGTTCGAGCTTGTATCAAAACTACAAGTATGCGCGAGAAATCAAAGAGAGTTACGTTCCTGTCGACAAGCATTTGGAGGCCTATCACATTTACAAAAAACAGATGGAGCTCTATGCAGGAGAAGGTGAGCTTGACTACAAGCCTTTTTCCATTCTAAAGGCCGTCTATTTGAATGGGGACGAGCAATTGCCCGATTGGAAAACATCCGATATGTATCGCTTCGTAAATGACGATCATTTTCTCGCCATCGATTTGTCTGAGCAGAATGCGTATGAACAAGCGGCACGTTACTTTTCCACGATTACACTGGAAAACAAGATGGAAGGCATCGTGATCAAGCCAGAGTTGATCGATCAGAAGGTCGTGCCTGCCATGAAGGTTCGCAATCCAGAGTACATGTCGATTATTTATGGCTACGACTATCGTTTCCCACACAAGTACCGCAAGCTTTTCAAACAAAAAAATATTACGCAAAAGCTCAAGACTTCGATGAAGGAACACAAGCTGGGTGAAAGGATGCTTGGTTTCAAATTCGACGACATTTCTCCAGAAAATACGGAGTATCAAAAAGCAGTCGCAACGATGCTCTTTGAAGTGGCGAAGGAAAAAGAGATCGATCCGCGATTGTAAATGAAAAACGAGAAGCTGCTGACTGAGCAGGCTTCTCGTTTTGATTTGCAGAGCTATTTGTTGGACGATGGAGCAGTATCCCATGCTTCGATATTATCGACGCCTTCAATACTGTCCTTGTAGAATACAGGATCTTTTCCTGCTTTTTTCTGTTCCAAATAATCATGTAGCGCAGCATACGCGACTTTTGATAACATGGCAATCGCAATCAGATTGACGATGACCATGAGGCCCATGAACAAGTCGGCCAAATCCCATACGAGCTGTACCTTTGCCACTGATCCGAACAACACCATGGCGAGTACACTTAAACGATATAGCATGAGCCATGCTTTGCTTGTCTTTAAAAACTCGATGTTGGTCTCGCCGTAATAGTAGTTCCCGATCAAAGTACTGAAGGCGAACAGGAAAACCATAATGGCAAGGAAGCCAGAAGCCCAAGAACCGATATGAATGCTCAGTGCTGCTTGGGACAGCTCAATGCCACTCAAGCCTTGTTGCGTGTACGCGCCGGACAGCAAAATGATGAAAGCTGTGCTTGTACAAATTACGAGGGTATCGAATAGAACACCGAATGCTTGAATCAGACCTTGCTTCACTGGATGGCTCGTTGTTGCCGTTGCCGCAGCATTCGGTGCACTACCCATACCAGCTTCGTTAGAGAACAAACCACGCTTGATGCCGTGCATCAGGGCTGCACCCAGGGTTCCACCAGCGAATTGCTCGAATCCAAACGCGTTTTTCACAATCAACGTGATCAGAGCAGGCATCTCGGTGATGTTCATCATCACAATAAACAGGGCCATACCTATGTACAACACAGCCAAGACAATCACGATGTACTCAGACATTTTTGCGATGCGTTTCACACCACCGAAAATAATCAATGCAAATGCGATAGTCATGATAATTCCGATTGTCAATCGGTCGGTACCGAACGAATTTTCAAAGGCAATCGTGATGGTGTTGGATTGCACGGCGTTAAATACGAGACCAAACGAAAGCGTGATGAGGACAGCGAACAGTGCGCCCATCCAACGTTTGTTCAGCCCTTTTTCCATATAATAAGCCGGACCGCCACGAAAACCGTTCTTATCCTTGATTTTATAAATCTGAGCGAGCGTACTCTCAACAAAACTGGATGCCGAACCGATAATCGCAATGACCCACATCCAGAATACGGCGCCAGGACCACCTAATGCGATCGCAATAGCAATTCCCGTAATGTTCCCTGTACCGACACGCGCGGCCATACTAATAGCGAAAGCTTGGAAAGGGGAGATGCCGCCATCGTCTTTCGCTCTCCCTTCTTTAATGGAACGGATCATTTCCGGTAACATACGTACTTGCAAAAATTTACCCCGGAAGGTAAAGAACAAGCCTAACGCGATTAGCATGACAATGATAATATAGGACCACAAAAAATCGTTTACGGAAGTTGTTACATCGAGTAAGAATTGTTGCATCGTGTCACCTCGAATTTTCTTATGAATTTTTCCTTAGTATTCTCTAAAAAATCGTTACATCCCATTCCTGAGCCATATGTTTTAACAAAGAAACGCCCGCTACACTGTTTCCACAACCGTCAATGGAAGGTCCAAAAATACCGATTCCACAGCCATCTTGAAACGGTGAATGTGGTTTGCGGTTAGGAGGAACCAGTGTCATGATTCCGCCTGAGACGCCACTTTTTGCTGGCAAGCCAACATTCGCGGCGAATTTGCCCGATGCATCGTACATGCCACAGGTGAGCATCAGTGCTTTAGCTAAACGGACGACATCTTTCGGAAGAACTTGTTCGTTGCGCATCGGATGGTAGCCATCGAGTGCCAAAAGGAGACCGATCAAGGCAATTTGCTCGGTGGTTACTTCAATCGAGCATTGGGTGAGATAGACCTCCAAAGCGTCTTCCACTTCGCACGCCAAATAGCCGGTATCCTTTAAATAGTGGGCGAGTGCCCGGTTTCTGTGAGAGTTTTCCCATTCGGAAAGAAACACTTCCTCGTTCACCGCTGGTGTAATACCTGTAATTTTACTGAAAAATGCATACAAGTAGCGCAGTTTATGATCCGGTGTTTGACCAGGGAGGAGTGAAGATGTCGTAATCGCTCCCGCATTGATCATCGGATTAAAAGGCTTACCTGGTTTGTTCATTTCCAGACGGATAATGGAGTTGAATGCATCTCCAGTCGGTTCTACATCTACCCGATCCAACACGTAAGGGATACCATGGTAGCAGCAAGCAGCAATAAAACTGATTACTTTGGAAATACTTTGCATCGTGAAAGGAACTTCCCAGTCACCCGCCGTGTGCATTTTTCCTGTAGGCTCGATGATACAAATACCTAACTGATTCGGATCCGTTCTGTCCAAAGCAGGGATATAACTGGCACATTTTCCTTCAGATGCCTTGGAACGATATTGTTCCACCCATTGCTGTAATTCATCCACGAGTAAAACCTGTTGAATCAACGCCTTTCCCCCCAAAAATCGAATACACTGCTCTTACGCGAAGAGGAAGAGAAAGCGCTTCCATGCTTCGCGAAATACATATAATGAACACTTTACAACCACCCTACAAAATAAAACAAAAACTCACAGATTGATTCATGTGAGTGTTACATTTTTTTTTGAGACTTGTCCTACACGCGTATCCTCGGTAAAAATAGATAGGGGCATCAAGAAACAACATGGGATGTGAAAGGCGTGCGTGTACAAACACAAGTAAAACGAGATTGGTATATATTGGCGCTCATGCTGATTACGGTCCCATTGGCAGGGGAGTTGAAGTTTTATCCCGTCAATGAGACATTTCGAATTAGCTTTGGAGCTCCTACCTTTTTCTTCTTTTTATTACTGTTTCAAAGAATTCCATCTATTCTCGCTGGCTTTTTGACGGGGATTACCGTTGTATGCTTTCGGATGGTGATTGACCTTATCGCCGGGAATCATACAGCATGGGAGGCTTCTCTCCAAGCGCATTATTCTAGCTTTTTCTTTTATTTTGGTTATTCTGTTCTGTTTTATCTAACCGGAATGCGTCGTTTTCACAACAGGACGATTTTGGTTGGATTGATGGGAATGGTCATCGAGGTATTGGCTGACCTCATTGAGTTTCTCTCGCAACATGTCCTGCTGGATACCGTCCTCACATGGGGAGCGGTGCAAGAGATGCTCGTTATCGCTCTGTCCCACAGCTTTATCGTGATTAGTTTTCTCAACATGATGAAGCTGTACGAAGCACAGTCGAGAGAGCAACAGACAAGAAAACAGAACGAACACATCCTTATGCTGATTTCCACCTTGTATGAGGAATCGATTCATCTGAAAAAAACACTGCAAAATGCCGAGAGTATTAGTATGAAGTCTTTCGAGCTTTACCAGGGCTTGCAGGAGCTTCATAAGGAACAGGTGGCCACGAATGTAGAGAGCTTTGCCAAGAAAGCATTGATTGTCGCAGGCGAGGTTCACGAAATTAAAAAGGACAACCAACGTATTTTTGCAGGGCTTCACAAGCTGATATCCGATGAAAGCATCACGGATTACATGGACATCCACCAGATCGTGGACATTATCAAACGAAGCAATATGAAGTATGCAACTTTGTTGGAGAAGGACATACAAATCACAGCTTCCATTTCGGGGACACATCCGCTCTACCATGTTTTCATGATGCTTTCTCTGATCAATAATCTGGTGGCAAATGCAGTGGAAGCCATCCAGCAAACAGGAGCCATTTCCATTGAAATTGATCGGATAGGCGATCTTGTGGAAATCAGAATCAACGATGACGGACCGGGAGTACCTCCACGGCGAAAGGCTTTGCTGTTCAAGCCTGGCTTTACTACGAAATACGATCAAACCGGCAACCCCTCTACAGGGATCGGACTGTCTTATGTACAACAATTGGTGGAACAATGGCAAGGAGAAATCTCCTTACAGGATGGAGTAGATGGGAAGGGGACAACATTTCTCATGCGATTACCAATTGATCCGATAACGAAGAAAGAGTGAGAAGATGCTGTTTTATTTAGTTGATGACGATGATGCTGTACGTCTCATGTTGACGGAAATCATAGAAGACGAGAATCTGGGCGAAGTCGTGGGGGAAGCATCTGACGGCTCGATGGTAGACGGTCATACGTTAACCGCACGCAACGTAGATATTTTGCTGATCGATTTGTTCATGCCCAACCGGGATGGGATTGAGACGATTCGCCAAGTGAAGCCGACATTCACAGGAAAGATCGTCATGATTTCTCAGGCAGAAACGAAAGATTTGATTGCTCAAGCTTATGCCCTTGGAAGCGAATACTACATTATCAAGCCTGTAAACAAGATCGAAGTCGTAACGATCCTCCAAAAAGTGATCGAGAAAATTCGCCTAGAGCGTTCGATACGGGACATTCACAAATCGCTGAATGCGGTCATGCAAGTGGACCAGCAGCCTTCCGGACAACTTCGTCCGTCACAGGGCAAACCACTTCGCGAGGCGGGTCAGTTTCTGTTAACGGAGTTGGGTATCGCGGGAGACAATGGAAGCAATGACTTGCTAGATATTTTGGACTTCTTGCATGGATACGAACAGACGCATACGTTTAAAAATGGATTTCCGGCCCTGAAAGAGATCTTTGTGGCAGTAGCACAGGACAGGCTCGGAGTAGCTGTGGACGATCCACAAGTCGCCAAGGTTGTCAAAGCTTCTGAGCAGAGAGTCCGTCGAGCGATCTATCAGTCGCTGAATCATTTGGCGTCTCTTGGACTTGCGGACCTCTCGAATTGGAAGTTCGAAAATTACGCTTCGCAGTTTTTTGATTTTACGTATGTGTGGAAGAAGATGGCGGAGTTAAAGAGCAATGCTGCATCGCCGAATTCAGATATTCGGATCAATATGAAAAAGTTCATTCAAGTGCTGTATGCTGAGGCGAAGCGCATTCAGTCGGAGGCGTGATTGTTCTGTGTCCGACGTGTAGAGGTAAGTCCTGATCATGTTGATTAGGGCTTTTTGTTTTGTCTGGGAATGCATTCTTTTTTATTGACTAAACATTCATTCAATAATAAACTGGGATCATATACCAAATCTACAATTCACGGAGGGATCACCGATGGATTTGTACTATGAGGTTTCAGGGGAAGGAAAACCACTCATTCTATTGCATAGTGGCGGTGCTGATTTGCGAGATTGGATGTTTGTCGCGCCGATTCTAGCGAAGCATTACCAGGTCATCGCTTTCGACGGACGCGGATGTGGAAAATCGCCGTCTCCAACAGAGACAGCCAATTACGTCGCTGATTTACTTTCCGTCATGGACCATTTTCAGTTGGACGAAGCCACGCTCGTAGGGCACTCAATAGGCGGACGAATTGCAACGGATTTTACGCTGACTTATCCGCAGCGAGTGAGTAAACTTGTGCTGATTGCTCCAAGTTTGACCGGCTATACACCGAGTCAGCCATTTACGGAATGGATGCAGAAAATCCAAGAAGAACAGGATGTTGACCGTATGGTAGAGCTTTCCTTATCGGCCTGCCCGTACCGCCTCGTGATGGGAAGTCCGCAGAAGGACCTTCTGGTAGAGATGGCGAAGCATAATTTAGCAAAAATATTCGAGTGGGCGACATGGGAGTCCGTATGGCCACAGCCGCCTGCCATTGAGCGGCTTT
>NZ_AKIX01000086.1:0-1591 GCF_000282075.1 Brevibacillus sp. BC25 | reverse complement strand
CTAAACCAGCTAATAGGATGTCAACATTTTTCAATAAAACGTGTTTTGTTTAATTGTTATACTGAAAATGAGCATGGCAAATAACCATCCAACATCGTGATGGAAGGCTTTTTCTCTATTGTTGCTTATTGGTATTAAGCAATATCAAGGAAAGTCTCTTTACGCTTTAACAGGGTGTAAATCCAGTGAATCAGTTTGTTTACACAAGCAATGATGGTGACTTTAAACGGCTTTCCTTCAGCGCGTTTTCTGTCATAAAACTCTTTTAGCTTCTTATTGCGTGAACTTCTGATGCCACATAGGACAGCCATATATAAGGCATGTCGCAACCTGCTGGAACCTCTTTTCGTGATTCGATTAATGGTTGCAGTAAACTTACCAGAAGAATGCACACTAGGATCGATTCCGGCAAAGGCAACAAGTTTTTTAGGGTGATTAAACCGCTCTATCTCACCAATTTCAGAGATAATCGTTGCCGCGATTTTTTCTCCGATACCAGGGATAGATTGGATAATCTTATATTCTTCAATTTCTGATGCGAGAGCATCAATTCGGTGCTCCAAATTGGACAGATGCTCTTGATATTGAAGAATCATACGAATATACATCTCAAGACTAATCAAATGACTTTCGTACACAGCTTTTTGAAATGGATTGCGGCTTGCTGCGTCCATTATTTTTTTCGCCTTTTCCTGGGCCCAAGCGTTGGAACGGCTGATACATATAGCTTCGATTCGTTTCGTCAATTCAGACTCCCTAGCTTTTAAGACCTCTTCCGAGGTAGGGAACTCCAGTAAAATGTGCAAGGATACCTTCGAAAACAAGTCTCCAAATACAGTTCTAAACTCAGGGAATACTTGGTCTAAAATGGCATGGAACTGTAATTTTGCTTGCATGCAAAGATCAGTTAGAGCACCATGCTGTCTTGTTAGATTACGGAGGTTTAACAGCTGTAACCCTCTCTTCTTATAAGGTTGTAGTTCCTCCTTGTAATACAGCTCACATAAATGATAAGCGTCAATCGCATCCGTTTTGACCTTGCGTAAGTTTGATTTTTTTGCTTGATATGAGATGAGTGGGTTTATCAGAATATACAAGTAGTCTTGTTCTTCTAGAAACTGAGTAATCGGAGTCTGGTAGTGTCCAGTTGACTCCAGAACAACCGGAGGTTGTTGACCAGTTATACTTTCCACATTCTTGAGAAAGTGAAGAAAAGTATCTAGTCCCTCACGAGTATGCGAAATGCTAAAGCTTTTTCCATATGGCTGACCCTTGTCTAAAAATACTTGAACTTGGCTTTCCCCTTTAGATACATCCAGACCAACGACTGGATTCATTGTATCGCTCCTTTTCTAAGATAATTTGCCGGTAACCCCTAGTCCTGCTTGTAGTATCATAGCTTCGCTTGTTATACGGGATCTTGTCCCAACCAGCCTCAAACATGTTTCTACAAGTAGGGGGTGAACAGTTTAGCGGACGGGGTCAATGCCCCACGGGCAGAGACGTTCTACCCCGGCTACCGTAATCGTAGAACCATATTAAAAATGGTCAACCAGTAAAAACTGGCTGACCTCATAATACGAACGGGCAG
>NZ_AKIX01000085.1:0-1842 GCF_000282075.1 Brevibacillus sp. BC25 | reverse complement strand
CAGCCGCTACCTCATCGGCATCTGCGTATTCGGAACTGTAGACGCCGCTAATGGAGCGGATGACCGCCTTGTGCCTACCCACGACCTTTTCATATGCATCCGATATTTCTCCCAAAGAAGCTCTTGCTCGCGCCGCTTCAATGGCCAGCTCCAACAGATTGCCTTCGCCCGTTTTCGCACATTCTGTAATGGCTTGAAGAGTTGCTTGTACTCTTGCCTCATCGCGGTTATTACGCAGCTCCTGCAAACGTCTGATTTGCGCTTCCCGGACAGCTGTATTGTCGACTTCGAGAATTTCCAGTGGATCTTCTTTGTCCAGACGGTATTTGTTCACGCCAATAATGGCTTCCTTCGCTGAATCGATATGTGCCTGACGGCGTGCAGCCGCTTCCTCGATCTTCATTTTCGGCAATCCCGTCTCAATTGCTTTTGCCATACCGCCAAGCGCTTCGATTTCTTCGATGTGCGCCCACGCTTTTTCCACGAGCTGCGCAGTCAAGGACTCTACGTAATAAGAACCTGCCCACGGATCGACGACCTTGGTTATCTCGGTTTCGTCCTGCAAAAACAACTGCGTATTTCGCGCGATCCGAGCCGAAAAATCGGTCGGCAACGCAATCGCTTCATCCAGTGCGTTCGTATGCAGGGATTGGGTATGCCCCAGAGCCGCGGCCATGGCCTCTATGCACGTCCGCACCACGTTGTTATACGGGTCCTGCTCCGTCAAGCTCCATCCAGATGTTTGCGAATGCGTCCGCAGTGCCATCGACTTTTCATTTTTCGGGTGGAACTGTTTGATCAGATTGGCCCAAATCAAGCGGCCTGCACGCATTTTCGCCACTTCCATGAAGTAGTTCATGCCAATCGCCCAGAAAAATGACAGTCGTGGCGCAAACGCATCGATGTCGATGCCTGCTGCAAGACCAGTACGAACGTATTCCAAGCCATCTGCCAACGTGTAGGCCAATTCAATATCCGCGGTCGCACCCGCTTCCTGCAGATGGTAGCCTGAAATACTGATACTGTTGAATTTGGGCATGTGCTTGGAGGTGTAGGCAAAAATATCGGAAATGATCTTCATCGACGCTTCTGGCGGATAAATGTAAGTATTCCGAACCATGTATTCCTTCAGAATGTCATTTTGGATCGTTCCGGTAAGCTCCGCCTGCGATACTCCTTGCTCTTCTGCTGCCACGATATAGAACGCCATAATAGGCAAAACGGCTCCGTTCATCGTCATGGAGACGGACATTTTATCGAGGGGAATGCCGTCGAACAAGATTTTCATATCAAGAATGGAATCAACTGCCACGCCTGCTTTCCCGACATCCCCAACTACCCGAGGATGATCGGAGTCATAGCCGCGATGTGTCGCGAGGTCGAAGGCAATCGACAGCCCTTTTTGGCCCGCAGCCAAATTCCGTCGGTAAAAAGCGTTACTCTCTTCCGCCGTAGAAAATCCGGCATATTGGCGAACCGTCCATGGCTGAGTCACGTACATCGTCGGATACGGTCCCCGCGTATACGGCGGCAAACCAGGCATGTAACCGAGGTGATCCATGCCTTCCACATCTTCCATTGTGTAAAGAGGTTTTACAGGGATCTGCTCCAGCGTCTGCCACATTTGATCCTTTCCTTGTGGGTTTGCATCCAGTTGGGGAAACAAGTCAGACACATCTCGTTTGGACTGATAAGCCATATTTGAAAAATCAGGTCGCTTCATTATGAGCCCACTCCTATCCGCTCCTGAAGTTCTCGCAGCATCTCGTAGCAATTGGAACGCATGTGGATGCAATCATCTACACCGGCAGCCTTATAAGTAGCCAACTGCTCCGCGTCAGG
>NZ_AKIX01000084.1:0-3395 GCF_000282075.1 Brevibacillus sp. BC25 | reverse complement strand
GCGCAAGATGGCAGACGAATTCGAGCAATGGGAAGGCAGACGTCCCCGTATTATGATCGCGAAAATGGGTCAAGACGGACATGACAGGGGAGCGAAAGTGATTGCCACCGCTTTTGCCGATTTGGGTTTTGACGTCGACATCGGTCCGTTGTTCCAGACACCTGAGGAAACAGCGAAGCAAGCGATAGAAAATGACGTGCACGTGATCGGCTTCAGCTCGCTTGCGGCAGGACATAAAACATTGCTGCCACAACTGGTGGAAGAGCTCAAGAAGCTGGGACGCGAGGATATTGTCGTCGTCATAGGTGGTGTTATACCGGCGCAGGATTACGCCTTTTTGCGAGAGCATGGTGCCGCAGCTATCTTTGGGCCAGGAACAGTCATTCCTGTAGCAGCCCAGCACGTTCTGCAAGAGATCGTGTATCGCCTGGAGGCTGCTGGACAATGACCGGGGGCAAGACTGACAAGAATTTCTTGAACGTTTCCTCCAAGGCGCGCCTCCCACGCTTATCGGTGGATCAATACGTCACAGGTGTACGGGAAAACAGCCGAACGGTTTTGGCGCAGGCAATCACGCTGGTCGAGAGCAATGCTCCCGCTCATATGGATATGGCTCAAGAGGTGATCAAACAGCTGCTTCCTCATACAGGTCAATCCATACGCATAGGGATATCCGGTGTGCCAGGTGCGGGCAAGAGCACGTTCATTGAAGCATTCGGCAGTATGCTTTGTGAAAAAGGTCATCGTGTCGCTGTCTTGGCCGTTGATCCGAGTAGTACGGTTACTCGCGGGAGCATTCTCGGCGACAAGACGCGGATGGAGCTCTTGTCACGTAATCCACAGGCGTTCATCCGACCGTCTGCCACGGGCGGCACGCTGGGCGGAGTCAATCGGAAGACGCGGGAAACGATGCTGATCTGCGAGGCAGCAGGCTACGATGTTATTTTGGTCGAGACGGTCGGGGTCGGACAGAGTGAGACGACAGTCAGGTCGATGGTCGATTTCTTTTTACTGCTGATGCTGACAGGCGCGGGCGATGAACTGCAAGGAATCAAAAAAGGCATCATGGAAATTGCGGATGCGCTTCTGATCAACAAAGCCGATGGGGAAAACCGCACGCGTGCCTTGATCGCCAAAGGTGAATACAATCGTGTTCTGCATTACTTGCAGCCGGCAACCACTGGCTGGGAGACGAAGGCATACATGTGTTCTTCGCTGACAGGGGAAGGCATTGAAGATATTTGGGAGGTCATCGGTCAATTTCGTGAAAACACCATCCAATCAGGCGGCTTTGAGGCAAGGCGCAAAGCGCAGCTACTCGATTGGATGCACAGTATGGCTCAGGACTACCTGCGCGCGACCTTTTTCGGCAATCAGCAAGTAGCCGAGCTGCTTCCCACCATTGAGGGAGCCGTTGCGAGTGGCGAGATTTCACCGACGAGCGCCGTACAGCAATTAGTCGCGATCTATGAGAATGCGATCATGAAAAAGGAATAGAGAGATGGTGGCCCTTATGAGTAACAATATGTACGAAAAAATTGATGAATTGATGGAACGTAAATATAAAATCCAGCTTGGTGGTGGGGATGCACGCATCGATGCTCAGCATAACCGCGGCAAGTTGACTGCACGCGAGCGGATCGAGCTTCTGCTTGACCCAGACACCTTTATGGAGCTGAACCCGTTTGTTGAGCATCGTGCTACGCATTTTGGTCTCGACCAGATGGAGGCACCGGGCGAAGGCGTCGTGACAGGCTACGGAAAAATCAACGGTCGTCCCGTCTATTTGTTCGCGCAGGATTTCACGGTATTTGGCGGTGCTCTGGGTGAGATGCACGCGATGAAAATCGCCAAGGTGATGGACCTGGCAGCGAAAAACGGCGCTCCTTTTATCGGTCTGAACGACTCTGGCGGCGCCCGCATTCAAGAAGGGGTAAGCTCGCTGGATGGCTATGGCACGATTTTTTACCGCAATGCCATTTACTCCGGTGTGATTCCGCAAATCTCTGTCATCCTCGGTCCGTGTGCGGGAGGAGCCGTTTACTCTCCAGCGATTACGGATTTCGTGTTCATGGTAGAGAAGACGAGCCAAATGTTCATCACAGGTCCAAAAGTGATCGAAACCGTTACAGGTGAAAAAATATCTGCGGAGGATCTAGGCGGAGCCAAAGTCCATTCGACGGTGAGCGGCAATGCCCATTTTACGGCAGAAACCGAACAGGAAGTATTGGAAGGAGTGCGCAGGCTACTCAGCTTCCTACCACAAAACAATCGCGATCGCGCACCAGTGATAAAAGCAGAGGAGAATAATGGATGGCAAGAGGAGCTTCTGGAGCTCGTACCTGCTGAAAGCACCAAAGTATACGATGTGCGCAAGGTTATCGAAAAAATCGTGGATCACGGTGATTTCATGGAAGTACAGCAGAACTTTGCCCGCAATATCGTTATCGGTCTGGCGCGTATCGATGGACACAGTGTCGGCATCATCGCCAACCAGCCGAAGGTCATGGCAGGCGGACTGGACATTCATTCATCGGATAAGCTGGCACGGTTCATCCGTTTTTGCGACTGCTTCAACATTCCGCTGCTAACCTTTGAAGATGTTTCTGGCTTTTTCCCGGGAATCAATCAGGAGCACGGAGGGATTATCCGTCATGGGGCGAAAATCTTGTATGCATACTCGGAAGCAACGGTTCCCAAAATCACCGTGATTCTGCGCAAAGCATACGGAGGGGCTTATGTGGCGCTCAACTCCAAGTCCATTGGAGCAGATGTCGTGTATGCATGGCCGAATGCAGAGATTGCCGTCATGGGTCCCGAGGGGGCAGCCAACGTCATTTTTGCCAAAGAAATTGAACAAAGTGAGGACCCGGCTGCGACTCGCGCAGAGAAAATTGCCCTCTACCGAGAAAAGTTCGCCAATCCATATGTCGCGGCAAGTCTCGGGATGGTGGATGACGTCATCGATCCGCGCGAAACCCGCCAAAAGGTCGCGCAAGCCTTGGAAATGCTCAGAAACAAACAGGAAGATCGTCCGTACAAAAAGCACGGGAATATCCCACTATAAAAAAACTATTTTCGAGGTCTTTTCATGGATGAGCGACCGCGTTTTAGCGGAAAGTTTTTATCCGCTCCAGAAAGCTTAAGCAAGTCGCTTTGACATGGTGTGCTTAAGCTTTCTTACACGAAAAAAAGGAGCTCTGATCTTGCTATGAAGCTACATGAACTGCGTGAATTCATTAAGCTGGTGAATCAGTCTTCCATTGAGGAGCTGGAATGGGAGAAGGGCAAGACTCGCATCGTGATCAAAAAAAGCGCACCAATCGAAGTCGTGACTGTCAATGCGCCTGTACAGGTGGGCGAAGTGGAGCATGGCTATCAGGAGGCAGCCGCCA